>CAZFDQ010000181.1:0-5142 GCA_964518205.1 uncultured Pseudomonadota bacterium
GGGAGTTATGAAGCGGGTTGGATATTTTTTTGTATTATTTTCTTTTATTTTTTGACTCTCATTATTACCGGCTTAAAAATAAAGAGTCAAAAAATAAGGGAAGTTTTTTATACCAGAGGAGGCGTTTTATGCATTTTAAATTTTATATTCTTTTTCTGCTGATGTGTAGTTTTGGTAATTTACAATCCGATGTGCTGTTTTATTGTGATCCGTCTGTAGATTCTTTATCTCAAGGGGTAATTGATTTATCACGATTAAGTGCTATAGATATTGGGCAACGCTTTGTAACAAACATAGAAGATGTTGAATTTTCAGAGAACTCTGAAAATTATTTAGTAGTTTTGGGTTCAGAAAGCTTTGCATCTCGTGTTCTTAGAACTTTGGATTTATCTAAATTTGAAATCATCTTAGTTTTAAAATTTTCAGCAGAACAGCTTGAATTGGTGCAAAGAATTTGTAGTTTAGATGATGATTACGAAGGAGTAGATTTTGAATTTTTAAGAGATCAGTTGTTTGCTAACTTGCCAGATACTTTTTATAGAAAAGAAATTCCTGGCATTAAACATGAAGATATTATTGTTGATTTTCTTTCTAGGGATGATTTAGAGCCTTGTGCTGTGGGGAGTATTGTTTTTAGTTGTGGTAGAAAAATTTTTAGATCTCTTTTTCATGTTGGCTGGATTAATGTTTAATAAATTATAAAGATATAAGCAATAGAAGGTATTTGAGTTTTAGGGATTTGTTGTAGATTTTTTATGTGAAGGGTTTGTGATGAAGAGTTTTAAAAAAAATTTGATTTTCTTTTCTTTTGTATTTTTATTTAATTCAATTTTAAGTTCAAAAGTTATTTTTGTTACAGAAGATGTTGTAGATAGTGGTTTATTTGCATTAACGAGTAGTGTTTTTAGTAGTATTGTTAATGGAAATACTTATTTTAGCGGAGAATGTTTATGGCATAAACATTCTTTTCAATCTGAATCTGGTAATATTCGTCGTTATTCTTTTGCTCTTCTTGGATCTATAGATGATGCTAGAGATGATGAAGCTAGTATTGTTGAACCAGACCTTGTAATTTTTGGAAGTGGAGAATTTATTAATGAATTTTTATGTTCTATAGATAATTTAGTTGATGTTCTTAATGAAAATCGAATTACTCCTTTTTTGAATACTTCGGAATGGAAATACCTGTTTAATGTAATTTATAAATTAGAAATTCCTGAAAATGTTCAAAGAGCCCTTAGAGGGGAGGAAATGGATAGAGGGTTTTGGAGTTGGCTTACTGGTTCTGGAGATCAAACAAGTGAAACAGATGAGATAGAAAGTCATAACTTAAAAGCTTATCGAAGAATAGGTTCATTAAGTAGTGCTATTCAGAATCAGATTACAAAGATTGTTGAAGATTATAGTACGCAATTGGCGCAGGTTGCAAGTAGGGGTTGTATGAGTTGTTTTAGAAGTTGTTGTGCTGTTACAGTAGATCTTGTTGGCGAAATTGGAGGAGCTTTTGTTTCTGGGTTAGCTCAGGGTTTAACTCGTGAAAGTGGTATTGAAGAAATGGATATAGAAGATACGCAATTATAGTTTATAATAAAAACATAGAAAGAGTCATATGAGAATAAAAGTTCAAAGACTTTTACTAAAAAACATTTTTTTAAAATAACAAACAAAAACAGTTAAATTAATTTTTTTAAAGCAATGGGTGCAATGTTTTTTACGTATCTTTTTGGTATGCTGCAATTATTGTTGTTTGTGCCCGTAGATAAAATTTTTATTTTGGGTTTGTATTCATTTTTATTTGGATGTTTTATCAAAACTTTTTTGATTGCATGGGTGGTTAAATATTGCGAATAAGATTTAATTTTGGTTTTCTTTTTAAAATAACATTTTTATTTATTGCCTTTTTTCTTGGTGTTTTCTTTTATCTATTTGAGCGTGAATGGGTAGATTTTTCTTCATTAGAATATTACGATCCCGGCAAGCCTTCTATTGTTCTTGATGATCAAAATAAAGAATTATTTCGTTTTGCGCTTGATAAAAGAGAACCAATAACTTACGACAAATTGCCCGATGTTTTAATTAAAGCTTTTGTTGCGGCAGAGGATTGGAAATTTTTTAGCCATTGTGGAATTTCTTTTAAAGGAATCATTCGTTCTTTTTTTGTTAATCTGTGGCACCGCAGGGTTGTGCAAGGAGCAAGTACGATCACTCAACAGCTTGCGCGAGGTTTATTTTTAACAACAAAGCGAACTTTTTTAAGAAAAATACAAGAAATATTTTTATCGTTTCAGCTTGAGCGGCATTTTACAAAAGAACAAATTTTGGAGTTTTATTTAAACAATGTTTATTGTGGGCGTGGTATTTATGGAATTGAAGCAGCATGTCGCAGGTTTTGGAATAAATCGGTTTTGGATATAACTTTAGATGAAGCTGCAACGCTTGCGTCTGTTACTCGCTCTGCTCTTTTTTATTCTCCGCTTAACGCGCCAGAAAGATCTAAGATGAGGCGTAACATTGTTTTGCGTAGTATGCAAAAACTTGGTTTTATTAACAAAGAAGAATGTGAAGATGCAATTGCAAAGGATTTAATAATCAAAGATTTTATTCCTGGAAATCCTGTTAGACTTTATATCCAAGAATGGATAAGAACATGGGCTGAGAATAAATGGGGAAAAGATGCTTTGTATCAAAAGGGAATGAAAATAAAAATAAACATCAATGATGATATGCAAGAAAAAGCAGAAAAAGTTTTTTGCGAAAAAATAGAAGAAATTAGAAAAGATATTGATGATCAATTGAATGGAGGAATGATTGCAATAGAAAGCACAACTGGAAAAATAAAGGCTATAATCGGGGGATATGATTTTGCAGAATCTCAATATAACAGAGTATTTCAGGCATCGCGCCAAATTGGTTCCACCTTTAAACCGTTTTTATACACAAGCGCATTAAAAGCAGGTTTGAATTTTGATGATTTAATGGTTGATGAACCATATGTTTTGGAAGTGAGTGAAGGTAATTTTTGGAAGCCAAGAAATTGGACCAGAAGGTTTGATGGCGAGATGACACTACTTCGTGCACTTACCTTATCTAACAATGTAATAGCTGCAAAAGTGTTTCAAAAAGTTGGAGCCGATTTTGTTTTAGAGTGTGCAAGAAAGTTTGGTTTTCATAGAGAACTAAAGCCTTATCCATCGACTGCTTTAGGAACAGCAGAGGTAACAGTAGAAGAGTTGGCTGCGTCTTTTAATGTTTTTGCAAACTGTGGAATATATATAAAACCATATTTAGTTGAATGGGTAAAGGATGAATGGGGATCAAAAATTTGGGAATATGAAAAAGTTAAACGGAGAGTTTTGGATAGTAAAACAAATTCAAAAATGGTTAACGCTTTATCTCATCGAATTAAGCGTGCAAAAATAATTTTGAATCCTAAAAAATGGATTAATGCCGAAGCGATTGGAAAAACTGGAGCTACGAATGAAGCAACATCCTCTTGGTTTATTGGTTCAACACCAGAGCTTACATCTTGTGTTTATATTGGAAGGGATGATAATAAGCCTTTAGGTGAGCATGTTTTTGCAAGTAAGCTTGTTTTTCCTGTATGGCTAGAGTTTAATAAAAGTTTGAATTTTACTAAAAAACACTTTTATATCGATCCCGATTTACACGAAGTTGCAATCGATTGGTTTACAGGCCAACCTGCAGACAATGTGAATAGTTTACGTACAGCAACGGTTTTGCGGGAGGTTTAGCCCTCATCGTATGCCATGGATTACAAAGATTCTTTCAATACCTTATATACTTTTTCGAATGGTGTGCAAACAATTTTTGTATCACCTATGGTTGCTAAAAAATTTGTATCTCCATTCCATCTAGGCAAAATATGAATATGTAAATGCGAAGGTAATCCGCCGCCACCAGCTATTCCTAAATTTATTCCAACATTAAAACCGTGAGGTTTCATTGTTTTTTTTAAGGCTTCGATTGCATAATTGACAACCTCCATCATTTCTGCACGTGTTTCTTTATTTAATTCATTTAATTCTGCTTTGTGTTCAAATGGTAGAATCATTAGATGTCCGGAGTTATATGGATATTTATTTAAGACAATTGCGCAATGGTTGTATCGTTTTACAATTAAATATTTTTCATCTTTGTGTGTTTTAAATTGATGACAAAAAACACAATCGTTTTTCATTTTTTCTCTATCTCCATTTCTAGTAGTATTTGAAACATAATTATCGCGCCAAGGCGCATATATTTTTTTCATAATTGAAATCCTGTAATGTTAACTTATCCTAAATTTTTCTTCCTCTTTCAATTTACCTCAATGCGGAATATAAAAAAAGCTTTTAAATATTTTGTTTTTGTGATAGAAAATAGATTCTAATTTTTACTTTTAAGCTGGGATATTTTTATAGGAGAATTTTTTATGAATCGTAATCATTTTAAAATAAGTTCAACTTTTTGTTTGTTGGTAGTCTTTGTGGCAAATAATTTGTTTGCTGCAAATAAATATGTAATAACAGGTGGACCTTGTACTGGTAAGACTACTATGATTGAAGCATTGAAAGAGCAAGGATATAAAACCATTCAAGAAAGTGCCACCGAGATAATAAAAGAGGAACAAGCAAACGGTGTAAAAGCTCCACAGGCAGAAGAATCTTTTAATTCAAAAGTTGTGGGAAGACAGGTAAAAGAGGAAGTTGAAGTTGGAAAGGAAAAAGAAGTTTTTCTTGATAGAAGCATGATTGATCCTGTTGCTTATTGTAGGTTTTATGGTTTTGATGTTCCGCAAGATGTGATGGATAAGATAAAACAAAGTCATAATTACAAAGTTGTTTTTCTTTTAGATTTTATTTCAGAGAATCAACATAAGAATGGAATTAGGATAGAATCGCAACAAGAAGCAGAAAATATACATAAAAAAATAAAAAAAACTTATGAATCTTTTGGGTATATGTTGATTACTGTTCCCTTATTGCCAGTTAAAGAACGTACAGAATTTATTTTAAATAAAGTTCGTGAGATAGAGTGAGTTATAAAAAAAGCTCGCTGTTTTATGCGAGCTTTTTTTACTTAAGTTTAAAGAATTTCTAATAATTCTACATCAAAAATTAAAGTTGAATTTGGGGGAATAAC
>CAZFDQ010000182.1:0-1508 GCA_964518205.1 uncultured Pseudomonadota bacterium
GCCTAAAAGACCTAGGCATATTCACATAAAAATTATAAACATCATTAGCAAAAACAACCTTTTGGCAAAAGGAAAACACTGTTCCAATGGCACTTAAAAAATTAAAACCTTTCTGCGAGACAAAATAAAGATCTTCATCTAAAGAAGAAAAAAATTGCTCTATCTCTTTAAACTGTTCTTGCAATTCTATCTTTTGGGACGAAAATTCATTACAACATACTTCACCAAAACAATTCAAAGAAAAAAACAAAAATAAAACAATAGACAAAAACTTTCTCATAAATCCTCCTTATTAAAAAACATACTTTTTTCGATTATAAAGATAAGCAACAATTGAAAGCAAACATAAATTAAAAAATATCCACATCATCTAAAAAACCTTCAATTGGCCAACTTTGCGAAAAATCAAGATGATCATCTTCCATTGGTTGATGTCCCACCAAAAAAACAACAGATTTAATATCTATTGCAGCTCCTCTAATTGTTTTAAACATACTTTCAATAAAGTGCCATTTTTTCAAAATGGACCACTCTCTATCTAAAGGCAACTGGTCAAAAGAAAAAAAAGCCTGTTGGTCATCTTGTGATAATGCAACAGATTCTAAACAAACTTTTTTGCAAAGTATTCGCTCTGCATGTAAAAATAAAAGCCAGTTACTAATTAAATGTTTTATGTTTTCAGATTTATTAGAAAACCAAACAAAAGTTGATTCTTCTGATGCAAACTTATCCTCCTTAAAATAAAATAAGTCCACCTTTTTCCGAAGCGCAATATCTTGCCTTGACTGAATAATAACGTCATCCTGATTCTCTCCCCCCAATGTCCACTGAATAATTAGCCAATTTCTTTGTATAAGAAAAAAAATAGCCCCAACAAATAAACAACCCAAGACCAAAAATAAATATAATAAATACTTTCTTAAAAACGCTATTCTCTTAAAAATCACTTTCAAAAACCAAGCTCCTTCAAATCAACCTTTCCACTTGGTTCTTTTCTTATAGAATCTTCATCCATATGAAAAGTAGAAAACTCAAAAATCTCTGAATCCTCTATTCCTGTAAACCTATGCCACATTCCAATCTTAATATGTTTTATATCTCCTGGAGTCATCAACCTTGTTTCCTTCTTTCCTTCAAATTCTGTTTCTAATAAAACTTTTCCAGAAGCAATATAAAAGGTTTCATCTTTAATGTTATGCTTATGCATAGAGCAACGGAAACCATGCCTTAAAGTCATTTTCTTTCCACAATACTCAGGTTTATTTGCAATCCATTCTTCATACCCCCAAACCTTTTCTACAAAGTTAACTAACTGGTCAACTTTTACACCGGGCCTACCGCTTCTTATTTTTTCTGATTTTTCTAACATACATTCCTCCTTAGTTATTTTATTATAAACAATTAACTAGCGAAGCAAAATATCTTGCATCTAATTTAAAAAAAGATCAATATCAATAATATAATTAAATAAAAATAGGAGAATTTTTATGGGAAAAAACAAAATATTA
>CAZFDQ010000183.1:0-3739 GCA_964518205.1 uncultured Pseudomonadota bacterium
CACAAATTATTGTTATAATATGTACATAAAGTTTAGATAAAAACGAGTTAGGCGACATATTTTTGAAAAATTTGTTTATTGAAATGTTTTTGGTGGGCTTTAAAAATAAGGAATTTGATTTTTTTAATTTTTAAAGAGGGGGGTATATGGTGTTTTCTCCGCTATCGCTCCGAAAACGATTTATTTATATGAGGGAAACGGATACAATACAAATGATTAACTTATTTACTTTATGCAAGGAAATACAGGCAAAATAATGGCAAAAAAGAATTTAAAAGTTTTAGATTTATTTTGTGGTTGTGGTGGATTATCTCTTGGTTTTGAACAAGCTGGTTTTGAAATTTCATTAGGTATAGATAATTGGGGTGAATCATTAAAAACATTTAAAAATAATCATAAAAATTCAGAGATTTTATGTGCAGATTTATCGAAAATTAAACCCCAAGAAATCAATGGAAAATTTGATGTGATTATTGGTGGTCCTCCATGTCAGGGATTTTCAATTTCAGGAAAAAGAAATCCAAACGATCCGAGAAATAAGCTCTATCAATCTTTTGTTTCTTTTGTTGAATATTTCAAGCCAAAGGCTTTCATTATGGAAAATGTACCGAATTTAGTGGCTATGAATAATGGAAAAGTTAAAGATCAAATCATAAAAGAATTTGAAGCATTAGGTTACAAAGTAGTTTATAAAATTTTGCTTGCTTCTGATTTTGGAGTGCCTCAAAACAGAAAAAGAGTTGTGTTTGTCGGACTGCAAAATGGTAAAAGTTTTACTTTCCCAGAAGGAAAATATAACGATAATAAAATAACTGCTTTTGAAGCCATTAGTGATTTACCAAAAAACGAAGTTAAAGACGGTACTTTGTACCCTCATTCTCCGAAATCAGAATATCAAAAAATGATAAGAGAAAATTCAACAAATATTTTCAATCATGAGACAACAAAACATACTGAAAAAACAGTAGAAATAATTTCACTTGTTCCAGACGGAAGAAACTATAAAGATTTACCAAAAAATTTACAGCACACAAGAAAAGTAAATATTGCATGGACAAGATTAAATAGTAAAAAACCAAGTTTTACGATTGATACAGGACACAGACATCATTTTCATTATTCTTATAATAGAATCCCAACAGTTCGTGAAACTGCTAGAATACAATCATTCCCCGATAATTTTATTTTCTTAGGATCGAAAACTGCTCAGGAAAAACAAGTTGGTAATGCAGTTCCTCCTATATTAGGATACGAGATAGGTAAATCTTTAAAAGGTTATTTGTAATTATGATGTATAAAACTCCAAAAGAATATTATTTTCGGCTTCACCATGTAAGACCTCGTTTTAAGAATAATGTTGAAGAGGTTTTAATCTATATGGCAACAGAAGTAAGTAAAATTCCTAAGCTGAATAAATCAGACTTTATTTTGAAGTTTGATAATACAATTCGTCTTTTTTCTGAAAATGTTAGAAAAACAGAAAAAACGATTAAGAATTGGAGAACAGAAATATCATCATTATTTGGATTTATTGAGGTTGATTCAGAAAATAATACTTATAAACCAGGGAAAATAGCTCAATTATTAGCCGATAACCAAGATCTTGTTGAGTTTTTTAAATATTTTCTTTTTACTTTTCAATATCCAGGTGGGCATCTCAAGCCACTTGAAACAAAAAAATATATAGAAGCAGGTATTAATTTTAAACCAGCAAAGTTTATTTTAAAGTTATTAGAGATTGGAGAGAATAATGGCAAAAGATTCTATATCAACAAAGCAGAATTAACACATTGCATATTTAATGACACAAGATTCACAACAGGGAAATTATCCGAAAAAGACGCTTTAAATCTGATTATCAACAACCGCAAAAACAATGTTAAATATGATTGGAGCGGTGATGTAGTTAGATATGCTGGAGACATATTAGATTACATGGTTCTAGCAAACTTATTAGAAGTTAAAGGAAACAATTTCATAATTAATTGGGCAGAAAGAGAGGCTATTATAAAATTTATTACAGATGAAACTCGCTTTGATAAATACGACAACATATATAATAAAGCTGAAATTGAGTTAAAAGAAGTATCGTGCCTACAAGAGGATTGGTTTTTTTATGTAAATTCTAATCTTGACAAAGAACTATTTAAAACAGATGTACTTGAGTATCTAGGAGTTGAAAAATCTGGTTATGAATTACTCATTAATGAAACAATAAGTAGTTTACATGATGAAATTCATAGCGGAGAGGCAAAAACAAAAAATATCGGTGATTTAGGTGAAAACCTCATTATAGGACACGAAAGTATGCGAGTTAAAATTGGAGGTCGAGAAGACTTAATTAAGCTAATTAAAAAAATACCAACACAATTTGCTGTTGGCTATGATATACAGTCAGTTGAACTGGATGAAAGAAAACGATATGTAGAGGTGAAAAGCACTATAAGTAATAAAAAAATTAATTTTCAAAATATACATCTTACTCCTAATGAATGGAATGTTGCAGAAACTCTTGGTGAGAGATACTTTATTTATAGATTGGCAATTTCAAAAGAAAATATAGAGCTTTTTTTAATTCAAGACCCTGTAGAAAAATACAGGACTAAGCTAATAAAAATGTCTCCTAGAAATGGGGCAGATATTGTTTTTTCTGAAAAATCAGGAACAAAAGAAGAATTATTAATATGGTCAAAATGATAAAAATAGCATCACTTTTTTCTGGCTGTGGAGGAAGCGACCTTGGAATACAGGGTGGATTTATTTTTTTGGAAAAAGAATATAAAAAATTAGACACAAAAATTGTCTGGGCAAATGACAATGATTTAGCCGCAGTAGAAACATATAAGGCAAATTTTGGTAATCACATTTTGCATAAAAGCATAACAGAAATACCCTCCAAGGAAATTCCTCAACACGACATTTTAATTGGCGGATTTCCTTGTCAAACTTTTAGTATTGTCGGACAAAGAAATGGATTGAATGATCCTAGGGGTTTGCTTTTTGAAGAAATGGTACGAATCTTAAAAGACAAAAAACCGAAAGCATTTATTGCGGAAAATGTAAAAGGTTTGGTAAATATTAAAAAGGGTTCAGTATTAAAACATATAATCGAGCGTTTTTTTGAAGCAGGTTATATTGTAGAGTATAAAGTTTTACATTCTGCCGATTATGGAATTCCCCAAAAAAGAGAAAGAGTTTTTATTGTTGGAACAAGAAAAGATTTAAATCTTAAATTTGAATTTCCAAAAAATACAGTTAAAAAATGGACTCCTCTAAAAAAAGTTCTTTTAAAAGAAAATCAAATTAATAAAAAGTATTATTTTTCAGAAAGAGCCGTTGAGGGTTTAAAAAAATCAAATAAAGCATTTAATAAAGGAAGAGCACAGAATATTGATGAGCCATGCAATACAATTAGTGCTCACCTTGCAAAAGTAAGTTTAAATGGAACAGATCCAGTGCTTTTAGTTGGTCATGAGAAATACAGAAGGTTTACTCCACTTGAAGCCGCTAGGATACAATCATTTCCAGATAATTTTAAATTTATTGGAAGTGATCTAAAAGCATATAAACAAATAGGAAATGCAATACCACCAGTTTTAATGTGGCATGTTGCAAAGGCATTGATTGAACAAATTGAAACAGAATAAGGAGTTTTGAAAAATGGAATTCACCCCCAGCCCCTCTTCCATTTTTCAAAACAAAAAAATCAAATACAATAATAAAAAGCCCACCAAAAACG
>CAZFDQ010000184.1:0-7178 GCA_964518205.1 uncultured Pseudomonadota bacterium
CCCGATATAACTGGATAAATCCCTTTGACAAGATAGCCGATTCGGCCTCTCGTCAAGCTTGGCTCCAAGCGTTGGAACAGGTGAGAACTTTTTTCCTCAATCAATTATTGGTGCCTGTTTCGCCAGACAGTATAGATGTTTCTGCTATCTTTGGTTATCTTAAAAACAATCCTGTAGCCTTAGAAAACTATTAACTAAGGAGCAGGGCTTCACTAGTATCGTTTACAATATAAATTAATTATGTTTATGCTCTGAAAGTTTTTCATCCACGTTTCGTATTATCCTGCCAGTTTTAATATCAACTATTTTCTCTTTATACCTTTTGTTTTTCCTATCAATTATCCTAATTTTTTTGACCCCATCAGGTGATAAATCTTTTCTAAAGCTTGGGAACCATCCAAAAATACTGTGAGATATAAACCTCCTGGCCCTGCTAAGAAATAACTTTAAGCCTAAACTTTCTCTCACAATGACAGTGTCTGATACCTCAATTTTTATAATTTTCCCCTTTTCGCTCATATTTTCTAACCCCCTACTAGTAGCACCACCACTGTCCTCCTGTTAGCCTTACTACTCGCAATAATCTAAATATTGACTCCAGGTATCATCTTCTAGGTTAATCTCCTTCCCTTTCATAAATTCCTCCATTACTCTCCAAAAATTATTTGGACCGCTAAAAACATCTTTGTCCGCCATAGCAACCCCATCAGAAGCTCCTAGGCTTACCCTTAAGTATCGAGGAAAACTAATTAAAACACGAGATATGTTATTTCTAATATCTGTATCCATGTATAATGCCTCAATTGTATCGTAGGCCTTTGTTTTGGCTTCATTACAACTATTTAAGGCAACATCTAGTGGGGCGTTTAAAATAATTTCAAATGGGGGATTAGCCTTTACGCCAAAATTTGCTTCTTCGTCCCAAATGGTAACCTCAAAATCGGCATAACTTTTAATAGTGATTTCGTTTATTCTATCGACTATTTTTTGTTTTTCTAAAACCTCATTTCCCTTTATTTTGTCGTTTATCTTACTATCTACAACTTCCTCCATTTTCCCTTCTTGCTCCTCACTAATTAAAGAGCTTTTTTCGTCCCCCGCAGAGGAACCAAACGCGCTAACAATAATAATTAAGCCTATAAATACTATCAAGGCGGTTAGTACGGGGTGTCGCCTAAGCCAGCTTCGTTGGTCAGACTGACAATACGGACACTTTTTTGCTTTATCGTCAATCTCCGATTGACAGCTTTTACATTTTTTCATTTATTTTCACCTCCTTTGTATTAGTCTTTATTAAAGAACTCTCATAAAAAAAACTAAATAAATTAAGACTAAGGACAAATTTCCTGAATTAAAGTGTTTAGTTTCTCTCTTTCTTTACCCACTTCTTCGGCTTTAGGCAAACATATATCAAGGGTCTTTTTTTTACAATCTCCTATGCAGTCAAAATCCTGAACCTCATTAATACACCTATTAACGCACTGGTCATATAAAATTTGTTGAGAAGAAAAGCATACACTTGATTCTAATTCTTTCACCTCTATGTTTCTTTCTTGCCTGGATAACTCATTAACCCTGTTTTCATAACAATAAAAGGTTCCGTTAAAGGAGGCCTGTGTTGTTGTATAAGAAACTTTCTTTATCTCTGGCTCTGGCGTTAATGCTGGGGTATTTACTGGTTGTTGATTAATAACTTTTGGTTCCATAGGCTTTTCCTGAGTAGGTGTTGGAGTTGGAATAATTGTTGGGGTGGGAGATATTTCTGGGGTATTTGTTTGTTTATTTGCTGATTCTTTCGCCCTTCCTAAGGAATAGGCAAACAGCAAGGAAAACACAATCAGAATAACCAAAACAGAGCTTTTTTTAATCTCAATAGTAATTTTTTTCTGGCTGTCTTTTCGTGAATTTTTGGGGTTCATTTTGCCTAGTTTTACAAATTTTTCACTTTAAAAATATCGCCTACATTTTACCTATAAACAAATTTAAAATCATAATAAAGGCAGTAACTAAAAAAACACCCTGCAAAATCAACGGACACATATTGCTACTGCTCGGTAATTGTTCGTTCAAATAACCACTCTCCTCAAGCATTATTTGAAATTCTTTCTCCGATGGATAGGTAAATCGTGACCAAACCCCCTCAAGCTGATTAGACAAATCCTTTATCTTTACATAAAATTTTAAGGCTAAAATTATATGCACCAATCCAGAAGACAAGGACAGTACTAAAAAACCCCAAACTAAAAATATTTCATCTCTATTAAATTCAATATTAGTTTGTGTTATGCCAACAGGAGAGAAGGTGAAAAGAAAAACAGCAAAGATAAACAAGAAGTTTCTAATTTCCGCCTCTGTTTCATTGGCGCTTTTAACCCACATATTTGCTCTTTGATAGTAGCGTTCGCGATTACTTATTCTTAATTTTTCTCTTTGTTCCCGCCGTAGTTCTTTTTCGAGGGGTTCTTTTGCTTCTGTCTTTCTTGGTGACGATAAATTCTTAATTTGTTTCTCCACAGTCTTGTATTAAATTTAACCTGATTATACCATTGTCTAAAGTCATATAAAGCAGCGAACAATCGCGCTTTTTAAACAAAAAAGGTATAATAATATTATGAGCTCAGGAGGACCAAAAGGCATTAACTGGGA
The DNA here is from genome assembly GCA_964518205.1 of uncultured Pseudomonadota bacterium. Classification (GTDB taxonomy): domain Bacteria; phylum Babelota; class Babeliae; order Babelales; family UASB340; genus CAZFDQ01. Next base: position 2,647 of record CAZFDQ010000184.1, read on the forward strand.
AGCGGCCCTAGAGTATTACTTAGCGCCAAAAGAGGATGGAAGAATGCCCTCTTATCAGGATGTAGCTAATAAATTTGATGTTAGTAAAAAAGAGGTTGGTCTTCGTGCCAGACGTGAAAATTGGCTCTATCGTAGACAAAACGTATACGACCAAGCCGAGGAAGAGTTTGTTGAAGACCGGGTAGCCTTAATTAAAAACACAACAGAAAGACACATTAAGCACTGGAAAACAATTCAAAACACGGTTGGCAACCTTCTCGACAATCTTTATGAGGAACCAAAAATAACAGGACAAATTTTGAAAAACTTAGCCCAAGTTACCAACATCTCCAAAACCGTTATTGAGGGCGAAAGAACCGCCCTAGGATTACCAAATACAATAGATAGTAGTCACTACCAGTCTGTTGTTGAAAAAAGATGTGAATTCCCACAGGAAGAGATTGATGAAATAGATAAGTTTGCTCAAGATGATGAAGAATAAAAAACTCTTTTAAGGAGATGGTGAAAAAGAGTTAAAAAACTTTCCTTAATAAAAAATTTAGGAACAGGTTAACAACGGGCAGATGGCCCCCCTGACGGGTTAAAAAGCAGGCCCCCAGATGAGACAAAACAAAACAAACTATCAAAGAGCATTAAGCCAAAATTTATTTTTGCTAACTCGTAATGAAAATTTCCTTAGTGGCTTAAAAAAAATTAAACAAGCTCACAAAAAAGAATTATCTTTAATCAAAAATAGAGAACAATCGTCTGACCTTGCGCTTCTTCAAGTTGGTTCGGAAACACTAAAAAAAGATATAGAAAGATTTATTAGTAATTGCCCTTTGTATAAAAGACCAGGGCGCCATATGTTGCGAGCCCTGACGGTTTTTATGCTAACGGATGTAAACATTATTCCTCTTCTCAGGGCAATAGAAAAAAATAAAGAAATCAACACGCTTCTTCCTCCACCTTGGATAAAAATTGATTCTGGAGAACAAGGAACAGCGATTGCTATTTCGGTGTCCCATTATCACAATCAAGGCGATGTCATCAATCTTATAAAGAAAAATTGGCCCAAAATAGACAGGGCTAGAAAAAAATTTAAAAGTAAAAGCATAAAAATGGACAAATTTCAGCCCTTTACAGACTTTGACAGAGACATAAAAATCTTAAAAGATAAAGAGACTGGTCTTACTTATAAACAGCTTGAAAGTAAATACAATCTCGGACTCGATACGGTTAAAATTATCATCAAAAAAATAAGAAAAAGAACAAGACTCCTGTTCCCCTCTTATAATTAACATCTTCTTGGTAATTTAATTTTTCAAAAAAGCCGCCCCTTATTGGTCCTCTGTCCCCCTTTTATAATGAGGGGGGCAAACATAAAAGAGCCTCACACAGGTTTTATACAAAAGTAGCAATATGAAGGAAGACAAATGAAGGAATACAAAACAAAAGACATCTTCGAAGGGGCTTTTCTTCACTCACAAAAAAACCAATTACTAAGACTTGAGCCCGATAACCACTATTTTTGGTTTGTTTTCGAAGAGAAGGAAAAGTGCGAAAGGCTGTCTTCTGCTTATTGGTCAGGCTCTGCTATCGGCAACATTAAGGACTTTGTCAATAGCTATAAAACTCTAAAAGATTTGGTTTTTTCTAAAACTGGAAGATGATTATGAAATCTGACGATAGAACAATCAGAGAGTTCAAAAAATTATCAGGATTTAGTTTATCGTCAAAACAAGATTAACAAGTGATGCTGTCTGATATTCAAATCACCCAATTCCAAAAACTCTATAAAAATCGTTTTGGCAAGAAAATTAGCCGAAATGAGGCGTATGAACAGGGCGTAAAGCTTATTCGGATGGTTGAGTTGATTTATAAACCAATGACCGAAATTGAATATCAGCAATTGCAAAGACGTCGCCAAGAAACTAGTGATTTAAAAGTATGATAACAGAATATAAAATTTCCGAAATTGAACAGTTGTTTCCTGATTGGTATGACAAATTCTCGTCGCTATCTTATGAAGACCAAAAGTGGATTTGGGAAAATGCACCACTTCCTGAAGAAACAGAAATTAAATTGAGAGAATTAAGAATAAAAGGAAATGTTAGTGTTAATGAAAATGTTAATGGTGCCTATAAAAGAGAGCCTAAATCTGAACAAAATTGGTATAAATCCGAACTTATTTTTCAGTTAAAAAAATACAACTCTCATACTCCACAAAATAAAATAGCCTTGTCATTAGAGAAAATTTTTAAATTTTGGCCCAGCAAAAACGGACACTGGCTATGGATTGCCCAAACCTATACGGTAAGGACACTTAATTGGGTAATGTCGGCAACGGTGAAAGAATATTGCCGAGGAGGGATTAGAAAAAACCCTCCGGCTTATTTCACTTACCTTCTTAAATTTAGAAAACCCAAAAAACAATTTAGAGGCACCAATGGTGGTTGTAAATATCAAGGCAATATAGATAAAGAAGGAGGCTTAGTATGATAGTAAAAAATAGACCAAATTTTGCTTTTAGGGTTATGAAAAACGGTAAAGTTATAGATAGGTGCCAAACTCATTCAAGGCGCCGTTTTTATAACAGAATACGCACGATAAATTGGGAAAATGGGGTAGAAAAAGTGTATTTGCGAGTTTCATATGGCAAGGGTTTAAATAATTTTGGAAAGGTAACAAGCTTTTATAATGATGGGGAATATGAAAACAGAGAAAACTTGCTTTTAGCCCTATCCGCCTTTGTGGAAAATATTTAACTAAGATTGGGATATGGCCCGATAGGCTATATTACTTGATATTTCTTAAAATTTTCATTAGCATTAAATTAGAAAAAAGCAAATGTTAAAAAATACTACAAAAATTAAATACTTTCTTTACGCTAGAAAGTCATCAGAAAGCGAAGACCGACAAATACAATCTATCAATGACCAAGTAAATCGTCTAAAAAAAATTGCCGACAGCCTCAGCTTAGACGTCAAGAAAATCTACACCGAAGCAAAGTCAGCAAAGAAGCCAAATAGCCGTCCTGTTTTTGATGAAATGTTGCAGAGAATTGAAAACGGCGATGCTAATGGCATTTTGTGTTGGCAGATAAACCGTTTATCCAGAAACCCCATTGATAGCGGTAAAATAAGCTGGTTTCTGCAACAAGGGACACTAAAGTCAATCCAAACCGTAGACCGCCAGTATCTTCCAGAAGATAACGTTCTTTTGTTTAGTGTTGAAAGTGGTGTGGCCAATCAGTTTGTTTTGGATTTAAGTAAAAATGTGAAGCGGGGCCTGATTTCCAAATTAGAAAAGGGATGGCCGACGGGGTTGGCAGCGTTGGGTTATCTTAACGACAAAGAAAATAAAACTGTCATCAAAGACCCGGAACGATTTAATCTTATCAGAAAAATGTGGGACTTAATGCTTACGGGTAATTATACGCCGCCAAAAATTTTGGATATTGCAAATAATAAATGGGGCTTTAAAACAAGAAGGTTTAAGCGGGTCGGCGGAAACCCATTATCAAGGAGCGGGATTTATAAGATTTTTACGAACCTGTTTTATGCCGGGATTATAGAGCGGGCTGGTATTCAGTATAACGGGAAATATGAACCAATGATTACTCTTGAGGAATACGACCGGGTGCAAATGCTTCTTGGTAGAAAAGGTAAGCCAAGACCAAAGCGTCATAATTTTGCTTTTACCGGTTCTATTCGGTGTGGCGCGTGTGGTTGTCTTTATACTGCCGAAACTAAAAAAAAGTTCATTAAGTCAACGGGTGAGGTTAGAAAATATACCTATTATCATTGCACAAGGAAGACGAAGAAAATTAAATGTAATCAAAAAAAGAATATCCCATTAAATAAGCTGGAGCTTGCGATTGAGGAGGAAATAGAAAAATATACTATTCTTCCAGAATTTCTAGAATGGGCGCTGGAAGGATTGAGCAAGAAAAATGATACTGAAATTAAGGACAGAACAAAGATTTATGAAATGCGGCATAAGTCCTTGGTTCAAGCCCAAAAAGAATTAGACGAACTTACGAGAATGAGATATCGCAAGCTCATTGATGACGAAACTTTTATTAAAGAAAAAAATACTCTCCAGAAGAAAATTACACAATTAAAAGAGCAATTGCGAGAAACGGAAACGAGGGCGGAAAAATGGCTCGAGCTTACTGAAAAAACTTTTGTTTTTGCTACCTATGCGCGGACGGCTTTTTTAAAAGCCGGTAAAATGGGTAAAAGAGGGTTAGAACTAAAAAAAGAGATTTTATTGGCATTGGGAAAAACGCCGATAATTAAGGACGAAAAGCTATTTATCGAACCAAACGATTGGCTAGTTCCTATTAAAAATGGCTATTCTAAGTTAGAAGAAGAATATACGGGGTTAGAACTGAGTAAAGAGCCCGTTAATACGGCACAAACAGAAGCCCTCTCCCCTATTCATACACGCTGGTTGGGGAGCTAGGATTCGAACCTAGAGTAACCAGTTCCAAAGACTGGCGTGTTACCATTACACTACTCCCCAATATTATTTTTTTGGATTTGTTA
>CAZFDQ010000185.1:0-9442 GCA_964518205.1 uncultured Pseudomonadota bacterium
TAGATTTAAAAGAATTTAAACAAAAAAATATTCGTAACTTTTCGATCATTGCACATATTGATCATGGCAAGTCGACACTTGCGGATCGATTGTTAGAGGTGACAGATACAATTTCTTCGCGAAGTAAAAATCAACAATTTTTAGATAAGTTGCAAGTAGAAAAAGAGCGAGGCATAACGGTTAAAGCGCAAACAGCATCTTTATTCTATAAATATAAAGGTGAAATGTATCTTTTAAATCTTATTGATACTCCGGGCCACGTTGACTTTAGTTACGAAGTTTCACGTTCACTTTATGCTTGCCAGGGCGCAGTGCTTTTGGTTGATGCGGCACAAGGTGTGCAAGCACAAACTATGGCAAATTTTTATTTAGCCTTTGACCAGGATCTTTCGATTGTTCCCGTGTTGAATAAAATTGATATGGCCAATGCAGATCCAGATAGAGTTGCTAATGAGATGGATTCTGCCTTTGATATTCCAAAAGATGAACTTTTACTAATTTCTGCAAAAACAGGTTTGGGTATAGAGTGTCTTTTACCTGCAATTATTGAACGAATAAAATCTCCAGTTGGAGATGAAAATAAACCATTGAAAGCTTTGCTTTTTGATTCTTGGTTTGATGAATATCGTGGTGTTATTTGTTTGATTGAAATTATAGATGGTTTTGTAAGAAAAGGTGATAAAATTGCTTCCGCACATACAGGGCAAACTTATGAAGTTTTGGATATTGGATTGATGCATCCAGAACCAACATCAACAGGTGCTCTTTATACGGGCCAAGTTGGTTTTATTATTGCTGGAATGAAAACGGTTAAGGAGGCTCGTGTAGGGGATACTTTTCATCATGCAAAAGTTCCTGTGAAACCGCTTCCAGGTTTTAAGCCTGCCAAATCTATGGTGTTTGCAGGGATTTATCCTGTTGATACTGCCGACTATGAAGATTTACGAGATGCAATAGAAAAGTTAACTTTAAATGATCCAAGTGTTAATGTTGAAAAAGAAAGTTCTGATGCTCTAGGCCTTGGTTTTAGATGTGGTTTTCTAGGTTTGTTGCACATGGATGTATTTAAGCAACGTTTGGAACAAGAATATGGACTTTCAATTATTACAACAGCGGCTACTGTTTTATATAGAATTATTTTAACTGATGGATTTGAAATTACAATAGAAAAACCATCTGCATTTCCAGAAAGAATAAAAATAGATAAGGTTTTAGAACCTGTTATTGATGCAACAATTATTGTTCCTAAAGAATATTTGGGAGGGGTTTTGAAACTTTGTCAAGATAGGCGTGGAGAGCAGAAAGAAATGACTTATCTTGATGAATATCGAGTTGTATTGAAGTATCGTATGCCTCTCAATGAAGTTTTGATAGATTTTTATGATAAGCTAAAATCGTTCAGTGCTGGTTATGCTAGTTTTGATTATGAAGAGTCGGGTTTTGAATCAGCTGATTTAGTTAAGATGGATATCTTGCTAAACGGTAAACCTGTAGATGCTTTTGCTATTATTGTTCACAGAGATAAAGCATTTTACCTTGGAAGAGCATTGGTTCAAAAATTAAGAAAAGTTATTCCTCGTCAATTGTTTGAAATAGCTATTCAAGCTGCAATTGGTGCAAAAATTATAGCAAGAGAAAATGTTGCAGCTTTGCGTAAAAATGTGACTGCAAAATGTTATGGTGGTGATATAACACGAAAAAGAAAGTTGCTTGAAAAGCAAAAAGAGGGTAAAAAAAGAATGAAACGAGTAGGTAGTGTTGAGCTTCCACAAGAGGCTTTTTTAACTGTTTTAAAAACAGAAGAATAAGGAGCATCCTCAATGAAAAGAAAAAAAGGATATTACTCCATATCTGTTGTTGCAAAAATGTTTTCTGTTCACCAGCAAACTGTTAGGATGTATGAAAAAGAGGGTTTAATTTCGCCAAAACGAACAGAAGGAAATACCCGTTTGTTTTCTGAAGAGGATGTAGATAGATTAGAAGAAGTTATAAATTTAACACACAAAATGGGTATAAATCTTGCAGGGGTACAGATGATTTTAAAACTGCAAAAAAAAGTTAAGCGTATGCAAAAAGAGATGAACAATCTTTTTGAGCAGTTGCACGGAAATCTAGAGCAAGAGGGTGATGAATATAAAAAAGAATTGAAAAAAGAAGGTGAGCGCTTGCTTGAGATAAAGAAGGAGGAGGCCCAAAATGTTGAAAAAAAAGAAAATCCAATTGATGTTGGCGATGAACCTGATGATGAGTGGAAAATTGAATATGATGACGATTGAGGTGTATCATGGTATGGAATCAAATTAAAACTGTATTGTTGCTGGGCGCTCTTAGTGGCTTACTTTATCTTGTTGGTTATTGGATTGGTGGCGGTGGTGGACTTTTGTTTGCTTTTGGTCTTTCGCTTCTAATGAATTTTGGTGCGTATTTTTATTCAGATAAGCTTGTTTTAAAAATGTATCGTGCGGTTCCTCTTGATAGCCAAAAATATTCATATGTTTATGATATGGTTGAAGAATTGTGTCAAAATGCGCAAATGCCAACGCCAAAATTATGGTACCTAAACACTTCAATGGCAAATGCTTTTGCAACGGGAAGGAACCCTCAAAATGGTTCAGTTGCTGTAACGCAAGGAATTTTGGATGCGCTAGAAGAGCATGAGCTTAGAGGTGTTTTGGCTCACGAACTTTCACACATAAAGAACCGGGATATTTTGGTTGCAACAATTGCAGCTACAATTGCAATGTCAATTGCATATCTTGCTGATTGGTTGCGTTGGGCTTTTATTTTTGGAGGTAGAGATAGGAATCGTGATAGTGGTTTTGTCGCAATTATAGTTGCATTTTTAATGCCGATTGCTGCAACAATGATTCAACTAGCAATTTCTCGTTCTCGTGAATATATGGCTGATGAAAGTGGTGCTCATATTTCTCACGATCCTCTTGCTCTTGCTTCGGCTTTAGAAAAATTGCATCACAATGTAAGAAGTCACAAATTCAAACCGGTTTCTAATGCTCAAACAAGTACAGCAAGCTTGTTTATAGTTTATCCATTTTCTGGAAATGGAATGATAAATCTTTTCTCAACACATCCACCTATGCAGAAAAGAATTGCACGACTTCGTAAAATGGCAAGATAATAAGTAATATGGTAAGCCAGCCCAAAATGACACAATATTGTTAATTCAAAACTTGGATTTATATGCATCAAAAAGAGTTGATTTTAAAAAGAATACTTCAGGATAAAAGTTGGTTTACTTTTTCTAATCTTTTAACTTGTTCTCGAATAATTTTAACGCCAGCTATTGTTGTTGGTATCTATTATCAAAAATGGGTTATATCTTTTTGGACTCTTTTTATTGTTGGATGGACTGATTTATTTGATGGTTATTTGGCCAGGTTGTTAAACGAAGATACAAATCTAGGTAAATTTTTAGATCCCATTGCAGATAAAGTTTTGTTAACAGCATCATTTTATTCTTTAGCCTTTATTGGTTCACCTTCATTTCCAATTCCAGGATGGTTTGTACTTTTAATTTTTGGACGAGAGTTATTAATTTTAATTGGAATTTTTGTGATGATGAAGGCTGGAGTTAAAGTTGAAATTTCTCCAACCTTATGGGGGAAGTTGACAACTTTTTTCCAGATTATTTTTATTTTGTGGATGTTTGTTTGCTATTTTTACGCTTGGGTACCTGCAAAAACATATTATACATTGCTTTATTTGTTAGCGGCAATTTCTATTTTTTCACTTTGGCAGTATGTAAAAATAGGCATAAATTATCTTTCTGTGCGCAAAATTTGATTTTTTTAAAATATGATGCTAAAAAAATGCTTTGAAACTCTAAAATTCTTGCAATTTTTTAGAGCTTAGATATAAAAAAAAATTGATTTAAAAAAGAATTGATTTTTGTTGAAATTAAGGTTATTTTTGAGCTTAAACATTTTTGCTAGAAGTTTATTAATTTGGAAAGTTTAGGTTTGTTTAAGGTTAAGATTAAGGGAGGTGCTGGATTAATGTTCTAATAACTGTTTAATTGACTTGTTTTTATGCGCCTTGCTTGGTGTGTCACAAGTATTTGGTGAATAGGGGGTGGTAATTGGTTTGTTTGGTAGTTGTATAAATTTTATTTTTACATGAGGATTCTAATGAAAAAGTATTTAGCATTAGTTCTTACAGTTTCTATTATGTCAGGTGCTGTTGTTGCAAATACACCAGAAGTTAAAGAAGCAGCAAAGGTTTTGAATGTTAGCGAAAATGATTTTGCTGACATGGTTGCAGACACAGCTTTTTCACAAGTTGCTGAAGATGGTTTCTTGAACAGGCATGGCGAAGCTTTGGTTGCTGGAGCAGCTACGGCTGTTGTTACAGGTGCTGCTGTTTGGGGTGGAATGCACTATAACAAGAAAAAAACTGTTGAAGCAGAGAAATCAAAAAATCCTGTTATAAGAGCTACAAGAGCTCTTGCAGAAGCTGCAACAAAAGCAGAAGCTGATTTTGCAAAAGCTAAAGGAATTCAAGAAGCTTTTGCAAAAGAAACAGAAGAAGCAAATGCAATTGAAGAAGAAGAAGTTAGAAACACAGCTATAGAAGCTGCAAAAACAAAAAGAACAGAATCTTTGGTAAAGGCTTTTGGCGAAAATTGGGAAACCGAACTTAATCTTAATTTGGCAGATGTTGATTTGACTGATGCTGAAACTGTAGCAGAAGTAGAAAAAGCTTTTGTTCATGGTAGAATTGATGCTGAAAACACAAGAGTTCAAGCTGAAATTATTACAGATGAAGTTACAAAAGTTGTTGAAAAATACTTAGAAGATCTTAAAACAGAAAAAGTTGCTGAAGAAGCTATAGATTCTGTAGAATCTACAGAATCTATAGAAGAAGCTACAGATTCTACAGAAACTATATAAGAATAAAATAAGATAATTAAATAATTAATTATATATTATTCTTTGATAAAAATTGCAGGCAGAAGTTTTCTTGCCTGCAATTTTTTTTGAGGAAGTAGTAATTTGAGTTTTTTTTGGGTGCTTATATTCTTTTTTTATATAATATTTGATATTTATCTGTGGTGGGGATTATGAAACAATTATTAAAAAAATTATTTATAATCATATTTTTAAGTGTTTTTGCGGGAAAGAGCTTATGTAATATGGATGATGTTGAAGGTAATGTTGACGTGGATGCAGGAGAAGTTTTTGTTGATTGTGCTAATTTGGATGATTTAAAAGATGGTTTGTTTATTGAAAGAAAAACAACAAAAGCCTTAAAAGAATTTTTAGATTCAATTGCTATTCAGTATCAAGAAGGTAGTGAACAAGAAATACAACATGAAAAGCTTGTTAATTCTGCTACAGTTTTATTTGATCAAATATTGGTTGAATTGAGTAAAAAAGAAAGAATTAGACTATCTGATGTTATTGATACATTTTTAGAATTGTGTAGTTTTATCAATACAATTGAAACTACAGGAAGATCACAAATAAGAGCAATTAAAGAAATTGTAGAAAGATTAAATTCCTTAATTGCAGAGAAAAAGTTTTTAGTTGGCGGGGATGCTTATTTAATTTGTCAGATTAGAGATTTTAATGGATTGCTAGAAACTTTATTGAGCGATGAAAATTTAAGCATGACATTAAGAGGTGTTTTTTGGACTGCTATTAATTGTACCATTGGAGCTGCTGTTGGTTTGGCTTTAGCGGGAACCGGAGCATGGTGGTTTTGGAGTAAAGATAGAAATGATGCTTGTTCAAATAATATTGTAACTCCTCAAGCTTCGAATGCAACTCCAGAGCAACCAAAAACTAAACCAAAAGCAAAGTCAAAATCTCAAATAAAACCTTTTGAGTCAAATAAGAATTCAAGCTCAAGAAAAACAACAAAAAAAAATAATTCAAGAGCCTTTCGAACCGGTTATGATTTAAGAAATATCGAACGAATAAATTATTCGGATTCTAGCAGAAGAAATAAATAATTATTATTAAGGAGAAGATGTGAAGAGAGTTTTTTCCAAAAAACTATTCAGTTTTATTATTTTAGAATTTGTATTTTTGGGATGTATTTATGGTGAGTCGCCAGAAGATTCTTTTATTATTTCAAAAAGCGATACCAAAAGAACTGCAAAAAGTGAATTAAAAGAAAATGTTGCTGAACAGATTAAAGACACTTTGCATTATTGTGCAGAATTGAGCAAGCAGATTGGCAAAATTCAAATTGAACTTTCTGATATGCAAAGACAATTATTTGAAAAAGTTGAAGAATTAGTTGATAATAATCATCCATTCAAAAAAGCAAAGAGGCTGGATTTGGGTGATGCTATTAATGTTATGCGTAATGTAAATGGAGAATTGGCAAACCAGTTGCAAGTAGTAAAAAAAATAACAATGCAAATGAATAAAAATAATTGTTTGCGTAAAAAAACAGGATAAAAATATTGCATGAAAAAGATTTTTATTGTTAGTGGTGAGGTATCAGGAGATAAAGTTGCTGCTTGGTATTTAAAAAAATTAAAAAAAATAGAACCAGATGTTGAGAGTTGCGCTGTTGGAGGGGATTTTTTAGAAAGCGCTGGAGCACTGCTTTATGAGCGGATGGAAAAACTTAATGTTGTAGGCTTGATAGAAATTATTAAACGATTGCGATTTATTTTAAATTTTTTAAAACAACTAAGTAATCATATTTTACAAGGTAATTTTGATGAAGTTGTTTTGGTTGACTTTCCTGGTTTTAATTTAAAGTTGGCAAAAAAACTTAAAAAGTTAAATCCGAATTTAAAAATTACCTATCTTTCTCCGCCTCAACTTTGGGCTTGGGGGCAGTGGCGAATTAAAAAACTTAAAAAGTATTGTGATAAATTAATTGTTTTATATCCATTTGAAGTTGAGTGGTATAAATCTCGAGGTTTACAGGCAGAGTTTTTATCAAATCCAATTTGTGATAATTTGCAAAAATATTTAAGTATGGATTTGAATATTAAAGAAAATCAGATAGCAATAGTTCCTGGTTCTCGCGAATCGGAGATAGAAAAACTTTTTGTGATTTTTGCTGATATTGTAAAACGATTCAAGCTTGTTTGGCCTAATGTAAAAGTTGTTTTGCCATTAGCAGAATCATTTTCTGCTAATTTTATTGAAAGTAAAATGAAAAAGGCTGGTCTTTGGAGGTGGGGAAGTGATATTAAAATTGTTCGGGGAGAAAAAGAAAAGCTAGAGGCATTGAGTAAATGTTGTTTGGCTATAACAAAACCAGGAACGGTATCTTTAGAATTAGCATTGTTAAGAGTTCCCTCTGTTGTTTTGTATAAAGCTTCGTGGTTAACATATCTTATTGCAAAATCTTTAGTTAAAATTGAACATATGGCTTTGCCAAACTTACTTTTATCAAAACCGATATATAAAGAATTCATTCAACGAGATTGCAAAACAGAAGCGATATTTAAAGAAGCTAGTAAGATTTACAAAAATTTTATTACAAAAAATGATTGCTTTAAATATTTGCAAAGTCAGTTTATAGAGCTTGAGCAAAAATTGTTATAAGTTCTTCCTAGTAATCGTATTTTTTCCTGATAAAATACAGTTAAGAGTTGTTGTTGTTTGTTAGCGTTTATTGAGAAAGGTGTTTTATCATGAAAACCATAAAATTTGTTTGTTTATCTTTAGTTATCTTGAATTTGCAATGTTCTGTTTTTGCTGTGGAGCAAGAAAAAAAGGCAGAGCGAAAAAAAGAATGTGTTGCAAGTTGGCTTAAGGATAATGGAGTGGTGTTAGGCGTTGCTGCAACAACAGGTGTTTTAAGTGGAGTGATTTCAACTGTGCTTTCAAATAAAATTACATCTAAAGAAGATAAAGTTTTAAAAGAATTTAAAGAATTGAAAAAACAAATTAAAGGAATGAAGTTTGAGGATTTAGAAAATAAAATAAAAGAGTTGGGAGAACAGATTAAAGCCAAAAAAATAAACTTGGAAGATATTGAAGGTTTGTTGGATGTGTTTGAAGATTATAATAATAATAATAAGGCAATAACAGCAGATTTAGGAAATGACGTAGATAATTTGTATTATCGCGTATTTGCTTTAGAAAATGCTATGAGACCGGAAGAATTTGTTGATGGATTTGAATCTTCAACCGAATAATTTTATTTAAATTTAATTTGTTTTAAATTTTGGGTTCCAGCTTTTTCTTGTTGAGACTTTTTATTTGTAAAGTTTGTTTTTTATGCTAAAATACGGCATATTTGTGTTATTAAATTTTTTATTTCTACAAGAAGGAATGGCATGGCAAGTTACAACCGTATAATAATGGTGGGAAATTTAACAAGAGATCCAGATTATAAACAATTGGCATCAGGACAAACACTTTGTAGATTAGGTTTGGCTTCTAATCGTCAGTTTAAAAACAGACAAACCGGAACAATGGTTCAAGAAGTTTGTTTTGTAGACATTGATGTTTGGGGGCCTCAGGCTGATAGTTGTAACCAATATTTGCAAAAAGGTAGTGCGGTATTGGTTGAAGGAAGATTAAAGTTTGATACTTGGCAGGATGATAGCGGCCAAAAGCGTAGTAAGCATTTTATTGTTGCTGATCGTGTAACCTTTTTATCCTCATCTCAATCAGCTCAAGATGAACAAGGTTTTAATTCTCAGCAAAACAACAATAGTTTTTCTGCCAAACAAGAAGCTGCCCCAGCTAATAATGGAAATGCAAACAATCAGCAATCTGATTCGGCTAATGGTAATTCTAGCTCAACAGGTGAGGTTAGCTTTAAGGATCAAGCTCCTTTTGAAGATGACTTGCCTTTTTAATTAGATTTTTTTGTTGGTATCGTTGTTTATTTGGTGCAATAATTACTTATTGAAACAAGGTGCACCTTTCTTGTGGGTATAACTTTCAAATAGTTCTTTGTATTGTTATATTTGCATTTGTTTGCTGGACAGAGAAGGCATATTTGTTACACTATAGATGCTGTTTCCGGTTATTTTTTTATTTTTAAACCGATAGCTCAGAATAATATTGAAGGACGACTGTGCAGCATTGCCTAATTTGCTCGTTTGGTTGCATAAGTTGCGGAGCGAAGGTTTAGCGTAATTATATTAGTAAATTTAATGATTGTGATTGTGGAAAGGCTGGTTGAATATCATGCAAGAAGTTAAAAAAACTGCATTTGAAAAGTATGCCATTTTTCAGACAGGTGGAAAGCAGTATCAAGCTATTCCTGGACGTACTGTGGCGATAGAAAAAGTAGAAGGTGAAGCTGATAGTATCCTAGATTTTGCAGAAGTTTTATTCCGCAAAACAGGAGAAGGCAAATATGAATTTGGACAACCATTTGTAGATGGCGCTGTTGTAAAAGCAAGCATTGTAAAACAAACAAAAGGTCCAAAAGTTGTTGTTTTCAGACATAAAAGACGTAAAAAACAACGCACAAAAAGAGGGCATCGTCAGCCTTT
>CAZFDQ010000186.1:0-7346 GCA_964518205.1 uncultured Pseudomonadota bacterium
GATCGGTTTTTTTTAGGACAAAGCTTAAATTTTTTTAGTTTTGTGAGGTTAATTATTTTATTTATTATTTTTAAACATAAGGAGTAACTATTATGTTGCCTAAGGTTTTTAGGTTTTTATGGGGGGATCTGAGTGGAAGAGAAATAAAAAAGTTTGGATTATTAGCATCCACTTTCTTTTTTGTTATCGGGTCATATTGGCTTTTGCGTCCATTAAAAGATGGAATTTTTAAAAGTGTTGTTGGTATGGGTTACCAGCCATGGGCAAAAATTTTATCCTTGTGTATTATTATTCCTTTGATTCTTTTTTATTCTAAATTAGTAGATATGGTTGAAAAGCATAAATTGTTTTACATCATTTGTACGATGTATTCCATTGGCTTTTTAGTTATAGCATATTTACTTTCACATCCAACAATAGGCTTAGCAAATACTGTTGCCGCTCCTAATAGGTTGTTAGGGTGGTTTTCTTATATAACCATTGAAAGTTTAGGCTCTATTGTTGTAGCACTCTTTTGGTCTTTTGTTGCTAGTTCAACAGATCCTAATGAAGCTAAAAAGGGTTTTGCTTTAATTATTTCTGGTGCGCAGGTAGGGTCGATTTTTGGGCCTACAATGGCTAAAGCGTATGCTTCAACATGGGGCTTGCCAGCTTTAATGTGTATTGCTGCTTTTGGTATTTTCCTTGTTCCTATATTTATTAAAGTTTTTATGTCAACAATTATGAAAAGAGAAATTGCAGAAGGATTACATCAGGAACCTGCCGGTCAACAAAAGCCAAAAACAGGGATGTTTGAAGGTTTAAAGTTGTTGTTAACAAAGCCTTATCTTCTTGGTGTTTTTGCAATTGCAACATTTTATGAAGTAATTGGTACTATCATGGATTATCAGATGAAGGTACTTGCTGCTGCAAAATATACAGATCCAGGTAGCTTTACATCTTTTATGGGATTGTTTGGGCAAAGTGCTAATATTTTAGCATTAACTATGGCTTTATTAGGAACAAGTTATTTAATGAGACGTTTTGGTTTATTGTTTTGTCTTTTAATGTTCCCAATTGCTGTTGGGTGTGTGATAAGTTATGTTTATATAACTCCTACAATTTGGACCGTATTTACAGCTATGATCATGGTTAAGGGTTTGAGTTATGCATTAAACAATCCAGCTAAAGAAATGATGTACATTCCAACAAGTAAAGATGTTAAGTTTAAAGCAAAAGGTTGGATTGATATGTTTGGTTCTCGTTCTGCAAAAGCTGCAGGTTCAGGAATTAATAATATATTTAAAGATGCAATTCCAATGCTTATGCTTTATGGAACATTAATTGCACTTGGACTTGTTGGTGTTTGGATTGTAGCGGCTATTTTTGTTGGTAGAAGTTTCCAAAAGCTTACAAAAGAAAACAGAATCATCGAATAAAAAATCTGGTAATTTTAAAGTTAAAAGGCCGGTATTTTTACCGGCCTTTTTGATTGGTGGGATTATTCTACAACATTTTTAAGTAATTAAAAAACTTAATTCGTTCTTCTTTTGTCATAGGTGTGTATTCTAAATCATCTGGATTTTCAGGGAACTCCGCAAATCTTCTGAATCTGTTTAACCATATTCCATGATGATGTCTTAATATTTCATCAACTAGCATAAAGTTTGCTACACTTTTTAATTTTGATAACATTAAAACACTTGAATGTTGTATGTAAATATTATTTTGTTGTAACCATTCATTGAATGCTTTAAATTCAGAATTAAAGGTTAAAAGTTGTAATGGTTGATCTGATGCACTTAAGCCTTCATAAAAGCCTTTATAAAACCAGTCAATAGAAATGTGTTGGGCATAGCACGCAATGATACAGTCTCTGATTTGGTTATTAAAAAAGGTTCTCATGTTTTTTCCTAATATAACAGCTTGGGCTTGAAGATAGTCAAAGTATCGTTCTGTTTTTTTTGCTTGGATAAGTGCTTGAATATTATCAAAAATATTATCTGAAATTTCTAGAGGTTCTTGTTCGAACTGGCTTACTTCTATTTCATTAAATTTTCTTATGCTGCTTGTATTAAATCCCATTGATCCTGTAAAAGATCCTTCTATAGAGATTTTTCTCATATACATTTCTAAATCTAATACAACACCACTGATTGAAATGCCATGAGAATTTTCTTCTTGCGCCCAAGTAAGAAGAAAATCTTCTAGTGGTTTTTGTATTTCATTTTTCCAAAATAATTCATCTGTTGGTGCTGGAATGTCCAGATATTTTTGTCCATAGATATTTGTTGCAGGTTCAAATTGTTTATCTAAGGTAGCGTAGTATTTTATGGAGTTTTCGATGAAATCTGATTCTGTGATTCTTCTGGTCTCTGGATCTATATTCATTCTGAAATTATGACAAATTTCAAAACCTACTAATATTTTAGGAATTCCAACGCCGAGTTTATCTGCTTTTACTTTTAACTTTTCAGTAAATTGTGATACTGCAGACCAAAATCTTTCTTGTGTATTTTGTTCGAGCGGAAAAACAGGACTGTAATATGTTTGAGGATTAAAGACTATCCACAGATTTAAATCTTCACCAGATTGAAAAATAGCATCAATTAAAAATTCTTGTTCTTCTGTTTTGGTGTTGTCTTCGAATACTTTAATATCCATCCATGCTGTTTTTCGTAATGTTCCAACCTCATTGAGTGGTTGTCCAATATTTGTTACAGCCTCTGGTGGTTCAGGTTTTATGCTGACTAAAATGTCGCCAATAGGAATTTGAAATGGAGGTATTTCTGCTGGCAAAATTCCTACCTCTTCTTTTTCGTTTCTTGTTTTTTGATATGATTTAAAATTATTTAAAATATAATAAAGCTCCCACATCATTTGTTGCATTGCATTATACATTTGATTACGTATTTCAAAGTTAGTAGGACAAATTTGAAAGTTTTCTGTAATACCGGCAAAGGATAGTAAAGATGTGTAAGTTAAAAAAATATGATTATTTAAGTTTTGTCGGTAAGCATAAAATCCGTAAGGAAATGTTTGCAGCACTTCTTGATCAACCTCTTTTTTTATAGGAAGCATAGCTGTGAAATCTTCTAACATTGTAGATATACTTTGTAAGGCCTGTATATGAGCTTCTTTTTGCCCATTGGTTCGCGCAGGTTTTAGAGTTGTATCAAAAGAAAAGTTTCTAGCTTCAAAAGGTAAAAAGAATGCTCCAGGAAAGCCTTTAATGCCTAAAGTGTTTAAAATTGGTGCAAAAACTCTGGGATTTCCAACAGAAGGTAAAGAAATGGCAACCAGTTTACCTGGAATTTTAGCAAAATTTTCTATTAATTGTTGAACTTGCAGTATTAAAATAGAGTCAGCTTTGCCTTGTAATATCTCTTTTTCTAAAATAAATAATATTCCGTCATATTCATCAAAGTTTAAATCTAATTTATTTGTTTTTGTATCGATTTTATCTGCTAGCTGAGCAATAGATATATATTCAATATCAAAACCAACAGTCTTGATGATATCGAAAAATGGTTGATAACGATATCTTGCGGTATGTGCAGTATCAATTATGCCAAGTCGCAGTTCTTGTGCATTTAATTTGAAAAATGTTACAAGTAGCAAAAATAATAATTTTAGATTTTTCATTACTATCCCCCAACGAAATAAATTCCCAAAGATTGGCTATATTTTTCTTTCATAATAAAAATAGTGTTTTTGTGTTCAAATCGTCAATAATTTTATTGAATGAGACGTAATAGCCTTTGTTTTTAGATTTTTTAATATAAGGAGTTTGGTTTTTTTTACGTAGATTAAAAGATTTTTTTGGTTTTTAGTTTGACAATTTCCTGATGATCCTTATAATTAAAACACGATAAAGAATTCATCGCGGGGTAGAGCAGTCTGGTAGCTCGTTGGGCTCATAACCCAGAGGTCGCTGGTTCAAATCCAGCCCCCGCAACCAAATTTACTCTTTCTATTCATTAATTTTTCTGTTAGTTTTTTCATTGTTTGTATTTTTCTTTTTTTACTATTCTTAGGAATTTATTATGTTCCCTCGTATAATGCATATTTATGGGCCATTATCGATTAATAGTTATGGATTAATGATTGCGATTGGTTTTTTGCTTTTTATTTATCTTACTTACAAACATCCAAAAAGATCAAGGCTTATTTCTAGCGATGTGTTTTTTAATATGATGTTTGTAGGCTTAATTGCTGGAATTGTTGGTGGACGTTTATTTTTTGTATTTTCAGAATGGGAAACGTTTTCTGATAATTGGTTAGAAGTTTTTTATCCTTGGATTGGTGGGTTTGGAGTATTGGGATCAATTATTGGAATTTTATTGGTAGTTTCACTATATTTAAAATGGAACAAGGTAAAGATTTTACCAGTTTTAGATTTAGCAGCCATTTATGTTCCGTTAATGCAATCAATTGCAAGAATTGGATGTTTTTTGGCTGGTTGTTGTTATGGGAATGTTGCTAGTCCTAAATTTTGGGGTGCTATTACTTTTACTAACCCTCAAGGTTTGGCACCATTAAATATTCCCTTGCATCCTACTCAAATTTATTCTAATCTAGCGTCTATTTTGATCTTTTTGATTGTATATTTTAAAGCCAAATATTTTTCATTCAAAAAGGGGCAAATTTTATTTACCTATTTATTCTTGGAAAGCTTGGCTCGTTTTACAGTTGATTTTTGGCGTGGAGATAGAGATATGATGTGGAGTATGTTTTCTTATTCACAGTTTGTAGCAGTTGGAATATTTTTTGTTGCAGTTGTTGGTTTTTTATTGGTTGCTAAAAAGAAGTAAATGTCCCTATTTAATTTTGTAAAATCTAAACTTTTCATCTTAGATGTTGTTTCTGATTACTTGCAATTAAAGCATGCAGGGAACTATTTTAAAGGTCCGTGTCCTTTTCATTACGAGAAAGAAGCATCTTTTACTGTAAGTCCAGATCGGCAAATTTTTTATTGTTTTGGTTGCCAAGCTGGTGGAGATGTAATTGCATTTGTGGCTAAGGTAGAAAATATGTCACAACTTGAAGCTGTAAAGTTTTTGATAGAAAAATACCAAATAGAAGTGCCAAAAGATTTATTGCAAGGCGCTTTTAAAAGTAACAATAAAATTGGTCATAATAATACTTATTATGAAATTTGTCGTGTAGTAGCTGATTGGGCTAATGAACAGTTGTTGGCAAATAATATTGCAAAAAATTATTTGAGTGAAAGAGCAATTGATTTAGATTTAGTTAAATATTTTAAGATTGGATATTTTGCGGGTGGTGTTCGTTCTATAAATAATTTTATTAAAAAGATGTCTACAAAAGGTATTTTGGTAAAAGATTTAATAGAAGCTGGAATATTAATGGAGGGAAGATCTATTTTATATTCACCTTTTGAAGAGCGAATTGTTTTCCCTATAAAAGATGTTATTGGTAGATATTGTGGTTTTGGAGGAAGAGTTTTTAAATCACAAGATAAAAGAGCAAAATATTATAACAGCAAAGAAAATGCTTGTTTTTTGAAAGGCAAACTTTTATTTGGTTTGGATTTAGCAAAAAAAGAAATGCAAAAAAAGTCGAATGCTTTTTTGGTAGAAGGGTATACCGATTGTGTTGCAATGGTAAAACATGGTTTTAGAAATACAGTTGCAACACTAGGGACATCATGTACTCAAGAGCATCTTAAAACTTTATCACGATATGTAAAAACACTTTATGTTCTATATGATGGTGATGATGCAGGTCAGAAAGCTATTTTGCGATTAACGAACCTTTGTTGGAATGTAAATCTTGAGCTTTTAATTGTTAAATTGCCAAAAAAAGAAGATCCGGCTTCATTTTTGAATAGAGAGGGTGACTTGAATAGCCTTATCGAGCAGGCGTCTGACATTTTTTCGTTTTTTGTTGAATCGGTTGGTCGAGAATTTGTTGGTGGTTCTCTTGCTCAAAAGTTGGCATGTAGTAAAGAAATTCTTCAAATTGTTTCAACTCAGGATAGCTTTAAGCAAGAATTATTGTTGCAGCAAGCAGCATCGGTGATGCAGGTTCCTTTTTCTATGTTAAAAAAACAGATGCGAGCGTGTTCTGCAAAAATTATATTTAATGGAAAAAGTAGAGCTAGTGATCAGAAAGAAAAATCGATAGAGGATGGAAATACAAAAAGTGAAGAGAAAAGCGTTCCTTTACTAGAAGAAAGAATATTTTCTGCTATAATTAATAGTATAAATAAGGCTGAAAGGCTATTTATTGAGCCGGGCTTAGTCCCCTATTTTTCTGAGTATATTCAGTTTTTGTTACAAAAACTTGAGGTTTGTAATAAGGAGGGAGGCTTTTCTTCGTGTAAATGTTTTGATATTTTACTGAGTAGTTTGGATGAATCTGATAAAAATTGGGTTATTAGATGTAGTTTAAAATTTGACCCTGTTGTTTCAAAAGATCTATTTGAACAGTTGATTTTTCATTTTTGCAAGCAGAATTGGAAGAATATTGTTCAGGATATGAAATTAAGATTACAAAAAGCCAAGCAGCAGGGAGATGATAAAAAGTTAGAAGAGTTGTTTGTTTTATTTTCAAAACTTAAAAATGGGATCCAGGACAGGGGGTTAATATGACAAAAAAATCCAAGGGTGGTTTTGTTGGTTCATTTTCTCGAGCCGTTTCTAGTGCTCTTAAAAAAGTAACCGGCTCAGGAGAAGCAAAAAGTAAAAAAACTGCTGTTGCGCTTAAAAAAGATAAAAAGATTGTTGGGAAAACAAAAAATAAGGTAACAACCAAGAAAGCTACTGCTAAGAAAAAGGTTGCAAAAAATAAGACTGCAAAGAAAAAGGCGGTAAAGAAAACTGTTACTCGTAAGGTTGCCAAGAAAAAGACTGTAAAGCCTGTTGTCGCTAAAGCGAAGGTGGTTAAGAAAGTTGCAACAAAAAAACGGGCAGCTCAAAAGAAATCTGTTACAAAATCAACCATTGCTAAGGCTATGGAAAGCAAGAAAGCAGTACAGAAGGTGACACCTAAAAAAACAGTTGTAAAGAAAGCGGCGCCAGTTGTAGCAAAGAAAAAAAAGGTTGTTGCAAAGCCTGTTGCATCTTCAGCTAAAGCTTCAAGGAAAGCTGTAAGAGCGAAGTTCTCAAAATTAGCAGCTAAAGGAAGAAGTGGTTTAAAGACCAAAGGGACAAAAAAAGTTATTGCTCCACCTCAAACATTAAAAGACATAGAAAAGCAAGTGGAGGGTTTACTTGAAAAGGGAAGAGGTGATGGCGTTTTAACCTACGAAGAGGTTGTTTTATTTGCTCGAAAACATAGATTGAGCGAAGAAGATGCCAATGAGTTGTTGACTATTTTTGAAAAAGAAAATATAGATTTAA
>CAZFDQ010000187.1:0-3119 GCA_964518205.1 uncultured Pseudomonadota bacterium
TTACTTATTATCTTGGGTATTTATTCAATAAAAAAATCAAAACAAAGTATGAAAATTTCTTGTGTCGGTGAAAGTTTGAGTATTGGACTGACAATGGCGAAGTCTTTTATTTTAACCATATTAAATCCATTGGTTGTTTTCTTTTTCATGTTTATTGGTGTGCAAATTTTGCCTGAAGGGGTACAGACTTTAAAATTAAGAAGTGTTCTTTCTTGCTCTATGATGGTTATGATTGGTTCTTTGAGTGTTCTTTCTTGTGTTGCCTTATTTTCTAGTTTTGTTGGTAGTTGTATAAGCGAAAAAAAATTGAAAATTATTTCTTTTGTTACAGGGCTGTTGTTTCTTGGTATAGGAACATATTTTCTGGATCATCTTTTTGTTAGTCTTTTTAAAATGTATAAATCCTATATTTGATACCTTATTATCAATCAATTTTAAAATTGTTTCTTTTATTGTTTTTTTTGTTGTAATATTTTTTTGATAGGAGAAGTAGTAATTTAAAACTTTGTTTAGTGGGGGATAATGATGAAAAAGCTAGATGAAGTAATCGATCAAGTTGATGAAAAGGTTGAACAAGCAATAACACCTTTTTGGAATTATTTCAAAAAATATTTTTCAGTTTTTAGTACAATATTATTAATACTTTTGGTGGTTTTTTTTGTTTTGCGTGTTTTGCATAACAAGCCATATTTTGCGGCTGCTGTAATTGCTGAAGATATAGATTTGATTGCTTTTGCATTGCAAGAAATTGATACTAGTTGTAATATTTTAAGTATTGAAAATGAAAGGAATTTTATTGATTTTTTAACAGTAGAAAAATTTGTAGGTTCTGAAGTTGGTGCTTTAAATTTGGTTTATCCTAATAAATGGGAGGGGCCTTATTTAGGAGATAATCCAACCTTTCAAGAAAAATTTTATGAACTTGTGAAAACTAAAGATGGTGTATTTATTGTTCCTGGTTTTGGTGTTAAGTTACCTAATGGTTTTGAAATAGGTAAAGATTTTAAGATAACATTCGATTCTTCTATTCCAGAGATGATGGGTAAAGATGGTAACTTAAATTATAAAGGTCAACCTTTAGCAAGTAAAATTGATTTTGAAATTGGAGATTGGGATAAAGAAAAATTGAGTCGTGAAGAAATCGAAGAAATAAGTGACATCTTAGAAGAATTTAACACGGCGATGCCATATACTCACAATCAAACTATGCCATATCAATGTTAAGTCTCAAAATGAAAAAAGCCTTTTAAACTACAATTAAGAATGGTTACAAAAGCTGTATCAATATAGCTTGCAGATACGTCTCTTTGATTATGTGCAATATAAAAGTTACTTAGAAATTGTAAAATTGGGATTATAAGATTTATAGTTTTTATTTCTTGATTAGAGCAATCAAAGCAATTTTTCCGAATTTTTGCTTCATCGTTAGTCTGACTTATTGGAATAAAGGTATTAAATAGTTGATCAAATACAACTGGATTTATAAATATACTTTTTTTATTTTTTGTTAGATTTAAAATTAAATTTATTAAAATATTGGAAACGGCGCCGCAAAGTCCTCCTGTTAAATATATTGCCATATATTGTGTTTTTTTAAGTTTATCTGTTTTGGGGGCATGAATATAAAAGTTGCTATATTCTTTCCGTGGATTTTTTATTTTTGTTATTTGTTCCTATATTTATGTTCATAGGGTTTTTGTTAAAAAAAAATTAGCAAAAAGGGCATGTCCAAGTTCGTGCATAAGTGTTGCAAAAAGATAAGAACTATATTGGATGGCAAAATTTTTTAACAAGTTTTTGGGTTGAAATTGTTCTTTGATTTTTTTTTGTGTTTGAATTGAGCTAAATTGAGAAAAATATGAAAGCGCAATGGACATGGGGAGTGCTGTTTTGAGTAAAAAAAAAGCAGATATTATCAGGAAAAACAGTATTTTGGGTTTCAATATTTGATGTAGGCTTTTGTGGTGCTGCTTGAGCAAGTGTATTTATTGGTATTAAAAAAAGTAAAATGATTTTTAAAGTTACATTTTGTAAAATTTTATTCATGAATAAAACAAATTGTTGAAAATTGAAAACATAAAGCCACCAAAGCGAGGGGATATTTTATTATGGCTTTAATGTAATAGCAGGAAAGGGTAAAAACAATGTTAGGAAAATTTTTACTGGTATCTATTGGCGGTATAATTGGTACTTTATTAAGATATTCTGTTTATTTAGTTGTAGGTAAAAATTCTGTAAGTGTGTATGCACCTTTAGTTATAAATTTAATAGGTTGTTTGGTTGCGGGAATTGTATGGAAGTTGGCTTCTTTTTATGGTTTTTCTCCTGTTTTGCGATTGTTTATTTTTGTTGGCTTAATTGGAGCTTTTACAACGCTTTCGGCATTTATTATTGATAGTTATCAGCTTTTTTTGGAAAATAAAATTTATGCTGCTTTGTTTAATATTTTAGTTAACAATATTTTTGGTTTTTTATCTTTTGTTATGGGTGTTTACTTATCAATATTTTTTATGAAATAATTTTTGTTAATACAATATTATTTTGCAAATATTTAGGTAAAACCCTAGAAGCGAAGTGCATCTTGGGGTGATAGTATTGTGTGTTTAGGTTTAATTTATTATATCTTGTTTTAATACTATCAAGAGTTACTGTTCCAAGATCAAATTTTCCGGCTATTGTAAAACAAAAATCACTTAATCCGTAACTAGGTATAACGGCGGTATGAATAAAAACGGATTTAAATATTTCGCTTATTCTGTTAAAAATAGTTAATACTGTTATTGGAGATTCAAAAACAGAACCGCCTTGAATTGCAAGAACTCCATTTTCTTTTAATGCCTTATTTATATCCTTATAAAATTCAATGCTAATAAGTTCTTTTGCTGGTCCTGTTACATCAGATAGAGCTAAAATAATTACATCAAAAAAGTTTTCATATTTTTTTATAAATTTTTTTCCATCTTCTATTACTATTTCTGCTTTTGGATTTTCAAAGGCTCCATCAGATACTTTGGGCATATATTGTTTGCTTATTTCTATCACTTTTTTATCAATTTCAACCAACCATACTTTTTCTATATCATGTTTTAATATTGTTTTGAGTGCACCCCAATCGCCAT
>CAZFDQ010000188.1:0-7273 GCA_964518205.1 uncultured Pseudomonadota bacterium
CCTGAAACAAGTTCAGGATGACAACTGGCAAATTATAATGTTTACTAAAATACTACAATTAAAAAAACACTTTTTGCATTTTTACAATAGAAAAATGAGGCAAATAAATGTTTAAGTTTATTAAAGAAAAGATTAAAAAAGTCTACACTCAATTTACCAATAAAGCTGCATCCATTTTTTCTAACAACAAGCTGGATGAGAAATTCTTAAAAGAACTTTTTGATCTTTTAATTTCTGCTGATACCGGAACACAGACAACAAAAAAAATTCTAGATCAACTAAAAAATGATATTCAAAATCAAAAAGTAACAACCTTAGAACAAGCCAAGCAAGAGTTGGAAGCCTTTTTAGTTAACCATTTAAAAAAATATACACTTGCAACCCAAAATCCTAAAATATTATTA
The DNA here is from genome assembly GCA_964518205.1 of uncultured Pseudomonadota bacterium. Lineage (GTDB taxonomy): Bacteria > Babelota > Babeliae > Babelales > UASB340 > CAZFDQ01. Next base: position 405 of record CAZFDQ010000188.1, read on the forward strand.
ATGGTTGGAGTTAACGGAAGTGGTAAAACAACTTTTATCGGCAAACTTGCACATAAATTAAAACAAGAAGACAAAAAGGTTCTTCTTGTTGCCGGAGATACATTCAGAGCAGCCGCAGTACAACAATTGCAAGAATGGGCAAACAAAACAAAAACCGAAATCTTTATTGGACGCGAAAATCAAGATCCGGCCTCTGTTATTTTTGATGCATGCAAAAAATTTAAAGACGAAAACTTTGATCACATAATTATTGATACAGCCGGAAGATTGCAAACAAAAACAAACTTGATGAATGAGCTTGAAAAAATTAGAAAAGTTATAGGCAAAGTTTTGCCTGAAGAACAAATTTGCAGCTGGCTTGCAATTGATTCTATGCTTGGACAAAACTCTTTACGCCAGGCAGAAGTTTTTAATGAAGTAACAAAATTAGACGGCCTCGTGTTAACAAAACTTGATGGAACCGGGAAGGGAGGTATTGTTTTTGCTATAACACAAAAGCTTGAGGTCCCAATACTCTATATTACATTTGGAGAAAAACTGGAGGATATTAAAGCTTTTGATCCGCAAGAGTATGTGTATGGTTTGTTTGAGGAGTGAGTGTGATAAAGACAGTGCATCTTTGAATTGATGCTTCTTTGCCCTGTAAGGGCAATATAATTTAGTCACGTGCTTCAGCGCGTGGTTAAGAACTCCGAAAGAACACAAGCCCTTTTAAGAGCTGTACAAAAAAAAGGAAAAAGTAATGAAGAAACAAAAAACTGTTACCTTATTAAACGCAATTTGCTTACTCTTAATATCAACCAACATCAATGCCAAATTTGGTATGATAAGCTTGGAAAAAATAAAAAACAAAGTCGAAAACGCTATTACTCAAACAGCAACCCAAGCAAAAGATTCATTAAACCAAATTATTCAAAAACCAAAAGAAAAATATTCCGAAAAAAAAGAAAACCTTAAAGCATTAGTTGGCGCAATTACCATGCTTGGAAATTCCAAAATTAATGGTGCTGATATTTATGATGAACTATTAGAAGAAAAACTAGAAGAAACAGAAAAACTTTTAACCAGCCTTAAATGGAGCAATGATACTAAGTTCATAAAAGAATTAAAAAAAACAATCCAAAGCTCAAAAGATCAAGCTCGCCAACATTTACATGATAAAATAATTATAAAATATCCTACCACAAAAACACCTCTTTTAAATTTTGTAAATGACATATATAAAGAAATTACACAAATCGAAGATCAAATAAAAAATCTAACTGAATTTACACAAAAAAATAAAAAACAAATTCAAAATAATAATCTAATAACAAAACTAGAAAAAACCCTTGAAGAATTAACTAAAATTTTACAAAATCTTGAGCAATTAGCAGAAATTACAAATAACTTGATAATTTAGTTATTCTTTTGCAATAATCGTCACGGGATATAAGCTTAGGGATTGTATGAAAATAGATATAAATTCTTTTATTCAAAAAATCAAAACTCAACTACTTAATAGCTGCGATTCTGCCCATGAAGCAGAACAACAAGCTTGGTGGTTACTAGAAGAATTATTACAAAACCCCAAAGCTCAACTTTTATTAAAAAAAACAATTGTTCTAACTGATACTCAACAACAAACTCTAGAAAAATGGATCAAACAAAGAACAGAAGAAAAAAAGCCTTTACAATATATTTCAGGACATGTGCCATTTTGTAATTTGGATATAAAAGTAACACCACCAATTCTTATTCCAAGACCAGAAACAGAAGAATGGGTAACCTGGCTTATAAAAAAATTAAAAACTCTTGAAAAAGAAAAATTAAATATTTTAGATTTGGGAACGGGCAGCGGATGTATTGCACTTTCTATTGCAAAAGCATTACCAAATGGAAACATTATTGGTACCGACATTAACCCGGAAGCTATTTTATTAGCCGAAGAAAATAAAAAACATAATAATATAAAAAATGCAGAGTTTTTATGTTCCTCTTTTTACGAAAAAATTCAAAATATCAGGGTTGACCTAATTGTTTCCAACCCACCCTACATAGATATACAGGATTGGACAACACTAAGTAAAACCGTAAGAAATTGGGAAGATAAAAAAGCCTTGGTAGCAAACCACAAAGGATTTGCTGCTTTTGAAACAATCATTAAACAAGCCAAAAAACACCTAAAAGAGAATACTAAATTAAAACAATTTGAAATTCCACAAATTGTTCTAGAAATTGGAATGGGGCAAGAAAAAAAGATAGAAAATATATTAAAAGAAGCACAATTTAACAATATTAAAGTATTTAAAGACCTAGAAGGAATAAACCGCTGGGTAACTGCATCCCTTTGACATTTTTATCAATTTTACATAAATTCTTTGTACGTAAGCCTATTAAAAATAAGCCAAAAACAGACAAACAGTAATCCTAGGTAAAACAACATCTAAAAAAATTTACAAATAAGATAAATTAAACCTTGAAATTAAAGAAATTTTAAACATGTAAGGGACGGGATATGAAAAAAATAACAATTTGTAAAGCTATAAGCTTTAGTTTTATTGCTATTTTAAGCCAAACAAGCTTTGTAACTAATGCTATAAAAAACTACAGGACATCTATTTTTGAAAGTTTTAATGTTGTAAGTGATGCGATTGATGGCATTCAAAAAGTATTAGACGAAGAAAAACGTGAGCCATATCGAATAAGTAGAACATACAAAGTTTTTGGCGATCAACCAATTTCTGTGGTAACAAAAACTCATTATAAGCAATATCGTAAAAAACCTAGCTATGATAAACAAGTTTTTGCTTCACATATTGAAGACCACGATTCTATTATAGAATTCATCTATAAGTGCAGTGATAAAAATCATATTGTACAAATCAACAGAAAAACACAAAAAAACGTTCCTAAAATCAAAAAAATCGCATTCAACAAATCTAATAATCAACAAGAATCAAATACTCTATTAAAAGTTTAAAATAAAAAAATTCAAAAGGAGGGTAGGTGAAGGCTTACATTTGCACCGTCTGCGAATATTTGTACGATGTTCAAACAGCTAAAAAAAATACCGAAGGCAATCTAATCCCCTTTGAAGAATTAGATTCTGAATGGAGATGCCCAAATTGTGGAGTTAGACCCGATCTTTTTATTCCAACAGAATCTGATAGAACACCAGATCTTCAATCTAAACAACCTAAAACTTATGTAAGAAAAAATGTAAGGAAAAAATAATGTCACAAAAAAAACCTACGAAAAATGGTAGTTTTTTTAGTTTGATCAAAAATCTTTTTATCTTGTTACTCTTCATTCAATTTGCTCCTACAATTTTTATGAATATAAAAGATTATTTCGTAGAAGCAATTACACCTAAATCTGAAGTTGGATATTTAAAAATAAAAGGAACTCTTGATGATTCAACTTTTTATGTAAATAAAATTCAAGAATTTGCTAAAAACCCTTCAATAAAAGCTCTTTTACTCAAAATTGAATCTCCCGGCGGCATGCCAGGAACAGGGCAAGCCATTTTTAGTGAATTAAAAAGATTTAAAAAAGAAAAACCTATTGTTGTTTTTTCTGAAAATTTTTGTGCATCCGGTGCTTATAATATTGCAATCGCAGCTAATCATATTATCACAACACCATCTGCACTTGTTGGAAGCATTGGTGTTTTCTTGCAACTTCCTCTTGCAAATTTAAATATTAAAGATCTTTTAGAAAAATGGAATATCAAAACACGTCATATTCAATCCGGAAAATATAAAACAGCTGGAAGCGCTTTAAAAGAAATGACTCCTGAAGAAAAAGAATATCTACAAAAACTCTCTAATGATGACTATGAAATATTTATAAACGATGTTGCGAATAGCCGCAATCTAGATATCACAGATCATCTTACTTGGGCAGATGGAAAAGTATTTACTGGATCCATGGCATTAAAATTAAAACTTATAGACCAACTAGGCTCGTTGCACGATGCCCTTGATAAAATAAAAGAACTTGCTCAAATAGAAGATGAAATCAAACTAATTCAACCAGCTCGACCAAGTTTTTTCATGAGATTTTTTGGAAGCGGAGACGGAGAATTAGAAACACAAAGCAGTAATTTTATTGAATTTGCAGCAAGCACTTTAAATAGCATTTGGGGAAAATTTCTCGCAAAACAAACAGAGATGTAAATCATCATTCAATTTTTAAATATTGAATTTTACGATACAAAGTACTGCGACTAATGCCAAGAATCTTTGCTGTACGAAAATAGTTATTATTGGTTTCTACAAGCACGGAACTGATTATGCAACGTTCAACTTCTTGCATAATTAAAGGGTGAATGTTTCCCTTTTCATTACCTCCAATCCCACTAACCATTTTTTTGATGTGCCGTTGTAAAAGCTCGTGTAGTGATAGTGACATTTAACCCTTCTATCTCTTTTCGCAATATTTTTTCATAAAATGATTAAAATAAAACAAATCAAGCGAATCAAAATTTGATCCAGTTTTGATTGCAAAGTCTATATTGTAAAGAAACTGGTACAACTTTGCCAACTCATTTAAAGAAAAGTTCTTCCAATCCCTATTTATAAATGTAAATGGCAATCTAAAACTCATCGACCGAGCTTGCGTAAAATTTTTCTCCCTTAAAAATTTTACAACGTTATAAGCTTTCCAAATTTGCTCCGACCAAAATGATATCCAAAACATATCTGGATAATCTTTATATAGCTTACTCCAAATTCCAAAAAACGGCTCTGCCTGCCTTTGAAAAAAATGTTGCGACAAAAGAAACAAAGATGGTTGCTCTTTGGATATAATAGATGATAAATACTGCGAAAAACCATCAACCATTTTGTCATTTATAAGCCCTAAATATTGAAGCAGTATACAAACTTGATCCAAAGAAACAGCAGAAGTCTGTAATAACTTTCTTATCAAGCCTAATTTTTTACTACTGATCTTATATTCAAAAAACTTTAAAAATACCTGAAACAAATCTTTATCTACCTTATTCTCTACTTCAATAAAATCTACTTTTTTATATAGCGATAAATTTTTGATCGTTAATTTTTCTGTGTTTAAAAAAAAAGCAATATTGTGCGGACCTTTATATTTAACTAAAAAATCCAACATCTGCAATTTATTTTTATCCTTTGATGAAACTGTATATTCACCCAACCAATAAAAATATGTTTGTCCCAAAAAGCTTTGTTGTAAGCTTGCAAACAACTTTGACTTATCAATATCGGTTATAAAAATGTTTTTACGTGTGGCCGGTAAAAGCTCTTTTTTTCCCAAAAAATCAAACAAAGCACTAAAAAACAAAAAGTAGTAACTTTCTCCTTTAAAACACACAACAGAAGAACCATGCCAAAATTCTTTTTGCTTTGATTGATTTAAAAACTCTATAAGTTTCATACCAGAAAATACTTCCTAAAATATTGTTCCACCTTCGGGGCTGCCCGCTCAAGTAGCTTGCGATATTCAAAATCCATAAAATCCGAATTCAAAATGGAGTTACGCGGTTTGCTTATTAACTTGTAAAAAGAAAAAGTTTTTTGCGCAAGTAACTTTTTATCTTTATCAAAAACAGAACATAATAATTCTATTTTTATTCTTATATTATACAATAAAATATCTGGTGAAATAAATTTGTTCTCGGGTCTTAAATTCTTAATTTTCACCTTAAATGTAAATGCCTCACCTTCATTATCGGTTAATACATAACCAACTCGCCTAAAATACTTCCACATCGTTTTATAAACTAGTGGAGAAATATTATCAAAAGTCAAAACATTTTCCGGCATTGATATAAAAACAGGAGTCTTAATCTTGTTTGCAACAAAATTATGTGAACTTTTTTTATAAGCACATGAATTAAAGATAAAAAGAAAAATCAAAGGAAAATATATAAATCGCATTTGTTTAACCTAGATGCACCAGACTAGTTATACTTGATACCACCAAAATAAAACTATACATGAAAACCGGCATATATTCAATGTATATTAATGCAAGCTCGGGATAAGCAATTAGTTCTAAGATTTGTTAATGTAGCCGGGCAGGATAACGACAGGCAAATAATAATAAAAGGGTTAAGCAGCCTAAGAGCTTAACCCTAACTCGCGTGATATTAAAACAAGAATTATTCCAAAAATAACACCCTGTAGGGGCGGCACTTTAAAACAAACTTAACGAATCATGTATCTATAATTTGGAACTTTTACCCGATGTCCACTATATTTACCTTTTAGATCACTCCACTGGTCACCAACAGCCCCAACAATATCGTAACCCTGTTTGGTTAGCTGTTCACGCCTTGCGGTTTTATATTCTTGGGCAGACAAATCTTTTTCTTCTTTTGAACGCACAATAAGTTTATCAAATTGTGTAATACCTTGATCTTTAAGATTTTTTATTGTTGCATCATATTCATTGTATTTACGCCCTGTTAGCAAAACAATTTTAAAGCCACGATCTATCAAATAACTATACAAGCGTTTTGTTTGAGGTATAGCCGGAGTATCAGCTTCTAATACCCATTCATGAAACAATTTAGGTATATAACCAAAAGAAATTGATTTTTCATCAAGATAAGCCGTAAGTAATGTTTCATCTATATCAAAAATTATAGTTGCGTTATTAGTTGCAGAAATACGAGCAAAATATCTAATTGCTCTATCAACTATGCGGTTTAGATCTTTATCATACAGACCTTTTTCATGGTATTCTTCAACTCGCTCTTTGGCAATAGTCAAATTAACCGGACGCTGGCGCCCACAACCACAAATAACAGACAATAAAAGAATTAAACTAAGAAGTTTTAGATTTATATATTTAAACAATTTGTTTTTTAAATTCATTTAAAATTCCTTGATTTAATAATCCTCTAC
>CAZFDQ010000189.1:0-2225 GCA_964518205.1 uncultured Pseudomonadota bacterium
AGATATTTTTGGCAACGAAGATGAGTTTGGAAAAGAAATAGGAAAAGACATTAAAGAGGGGAAAAGAAGCAATATTGTTATTATCTCTGCTTTGGCGGAAATGGAGCCAGGGGAAAAGAAGAGGTTTCTAAAAATTCTTTCTTATGAGGAAAAAACAAGAGAGATGATTGAAGATGCGATAAGTATGCTTAAGCAAACCATGGCTTACGATGAAACCATTTCACTTGGCCTTAATTTCATAGAAAAATCTTGTAATTCTCTCGAAAAATTACCTAGAAACAAGTGGAACGATGTTTTGAGGGAAGTGGCGACAGGAATTATATCGCGGATCAAATAGATGCTTAATAGGTTTAATGGATTATGACTGGTATTAAAAATTTTTTTAAATTAGCAAGACAAGAATTCATATATGGTAGCCATATGTTGTCTTGGGGAGGCGTCAGTATAGTCGTTGCTGCTGCTCTAGTTTTATCGCTTCCGATAAGGTGGGAATTTTTGATAGTGACTTATTCGCTAATCTATACAGTATATTTATATGATCGCTATGCTGATGCCCAGAATGATTCTTCTATTTCAACAAATCAATCGAGACATTTTCATAAATATTATTTGAAATGGACTCCCCTGATTATTATCTTGAATGTTTTGTTGATTTCTTTCGTGTTTATTCTTTATAGGATTAGATTCGATGCTTTTATGTTGGTCTTTTTCATGCTTGTTTCAGGGCTGTTTTACGGCTCTTTTTTAAAGAGGTTTACTAAAAGAATTCCGGGTTTTAAAAATTTTTTTGTCCCTCTTATTTGGTCTTTGCTCATTATTTTGATGTTTTTATCTTATTCTTTTGACTTAAATGCGGGAGCTTGGTTATTTGCGCTTTTTGTTTATTTAAGAATATTTATCGGAGTTTCCTTTTCCGACATAAAAGATACCGAAAGAGATAGTTCTGAAAAAATAAGAACATTAGTTGTTGTTTTGGGACAAAAAAAATTCTTAAGAATATTGATGCTAATAAACATTTTACCGGTAATAATTTTAATCGCAGGAGTGTGGTCCAATATGTTACCACCAATTTCCTTAATTTTAATCGTCACTTCTTTTTATTCTTATTTTTATCTTTGGATTACGAGCCAAAAAGATGTAGATGTTGTTTCTTTAACCAGTAATCTAGTTTATGCAGAAAATATTTGGTGGGCTCCTCTAGTTTTATTAATCCAAGGAATCCTATGATTGATTTTATGAAGATAATTGATCAAGCGATGGTTTTGATCAGCAACATTGGGGGAGCAGCAATTATCTTTTTTATTTCTTTTTCACGTAAAGCAAAAAAAGAAAGACTAGCCTTCGGGGCGATGACACTTTTTGCTTTATTATGGATAAGTTTTACTTACCTAACTAATTATTCTTCAGATCCAGGAGCAGCTCTTCTTTTCGCAAGGATTGTTTTCGGCTCCGTTTCTCTTTTCTTTTTGTCGGCTTATTTTTTTGCAAATAATTTTTATCCGAAAAAAGAAAAAATTAAAATAATAGATATTCTTGTCACTATAATAGGGTTGGGATTTTTTTTACTTGCAATATTCTCTAATCTCATAATTGAAGGAATCAAGTTCACGGCTTGGGGGACGGATTTAATTATTGGGTTACTCGGAACCCCTTTTTACATTATGGTTTTTTCATTTACTTTTATTATTATTGCGGGCATTGTATTCAGGTACTCTAATCTTTCTTTGCGAGAGAAAAGACAAGCACAATATTTAGTGCTCGGCCTTTCGATTTTTGCTCTGATGAATCTTATTTTTAATGTTTTTCTTCCTCTTTATCGACAAGCCAATGAATTCTATCAGTTTGGTAATTATTCAGTCATATTGCTTGTTGCTTTTACTGCTTATGCCATTATCAAGAGAGATCTTTTCGACATTAAGATTGCCATAACTTCAATTTTTATTCTTTTGATTACGGCTCTTTTAGTTGTAGAATTAATCTTTTTTACGAATCTATCGTGGCTTCGACTTATAAAAGGATTGATCTTGTTGTTATTTTTAATATTTGGATGGCTGTTGATTAGAAGTACCATCAGGGAAATAGAGCAAAGAGAAAAATTAGAGAAAGCAACCCTTGAATTAGAAAAAGCTAATCGGGAATTAAAGAGGTTGGATCATGCTAAATCAGAATTTATTTCGATTGCCTCTCATCAATTAAGGACTCCTTTGACAGCAATGAGGGGATAT
>CAZFDQ010000190.1:0-12314 GCA_964518205.1 uncultured Pseudomonadota bacterium
GCTGCAAAAGATATGGAGCAAAAAAAAGAACAAAAAGATAATCAAGGTCTTGATAAAAAATAATTTAAATTATTTTTTTTAATAATTGTTAATGCGTCCAAATAATTTTGGGCGCATTTTTTTATTTAAAAATTAAAATGTTTTTGTATCTTTTTTTTTAAAAGTTTATTTTTTAATTTTTTAGTTTAAAAAGAATGAATGGGTGTAGTAAGTTTAATTTTTTTTGAAAGGAGATTGGTATGAGAGGTATGGATAGATTTTTATTTTTATCTTTTGTCTTACTTTCTATTTTTTGTGTAGCAAATTCTAAGGTAATTATTACGCATGGTGCTTTTAATAAAGATGCTGCCTGGTATGAAAAGGGTGGATATTTTTTTGATGTTGTGGCACAAAGCGCAAAAGATTTAGGGCAGGAAGTTGTTTCGTTTGCTTGGCAGCAAGATCTTGGTGGAATCACACATTACGAAAGAATCAAAGCTGGAGTACAGCTATCTAAAGATATTATAGATTATATTCTTGCGGGAGAAAAAGAGATTGTTCTTATTGGACATAGTTATGGTGGACATGTAATAAAAGTGGCGAGTCAGCTATTAAGTTACACATTGATTAATTTAGAAAAAGAATCCTTCTTTGTTGAGGCTTCAAAGGACAAGGAGAAAGTTGTTGTTGATGAGCCTGTGTTAGAGGCAGAAGAATCTGTTACAGAAATTGCAAAAGAAGATGCTGTTGTAGAAGATATTGAAGAGGGTTCTGAAGAAAATAATGAAGAGATTGAAGTAGTAGTAGAAGAAACAGAAAACAAAGAAGTTGTTATTGAAGTTCGTAAATTAACAGCAGAAGAGCTTGAAAGGCTTGTAGAATTTATAGAAGTAAATGAATTCTTTGAAGCTGCATGTAAAGAGGTAAAAAGATATAAAGATGAGAAACTAGCAGGGCGAGCAAAAAATAAGGATTTTTTAATTGATTCTGCTTATACTCTTGGTACTCCAAATGATATTCCTGATTATGTTGCGGATATGAATGTTATAGGTTATTTATATAATTTTTATTCTGATGGCGACTTGGTTCAGGATTTAGTTGGAGCAAAACTTTTACCAGAACCAAAGCATGAAAGAGCTGTGAATTTATGTGTAGAAATGAAAAGTAGTTGCTGGTTTGGTTTGTGGGGATTGCCAAAACATACAGAGCTTCATGCAGAGATTATTGGTCAATGGATTTTGAGTATTCCATTTGTTTTAATGGAAAATAAAATTGGATATTTTGACTTGTTCTCTTTTAGTCGAGATGGAAAAATTAAGTTTACAGAAAATAAACCTCCTGTTTATGAGGCTATGGAAAATGCAACAGATGAAATTATAAAGCATGATTTAGCATGGCTTTTTAACCAAATGAATATATTTAAAAATCTTTGTTAGGGTGATTTAATCTTTTGTGTATGTCTAGAAAAAATTATTTTTTTTCTGGACATACAACATCTTTAATTTTTTTTTGAAAATTCTTTACTTTTTTTTATAATCTAAAATAAAATACAATTATGTTTGTAGAAAGGTATACTTTTTTTAGGAGAAGGGAGAGCTTTATGGGAAAATTTTTGAGTTGGATTGCTTATTTTTTTTCAGCAATCGGTGCAATTAACTGGGGTTTGGTAGCTTTTTTAAAGTTTAATCTAGTAGAATATATTGATAAGCTAATTCCAAATATTGGTCTTTCTCTGATTATATATGCCGTAGTTGCAGTATCAGGTTTTTATGCATTACTAGCTCTTTTTAGGGGGTATGCATAGTAATTTTATTGGATTATTTGATGGTTAGTTTCAAATAATTTTTTATATTTGCCGTTCGCTTTTAAAGCGAACGGCAAATATAAATTGTTACTCCAAATCAAACTTTTGTAGCAAATTTGTTCCTATTTTTTGAAATTTAATTTCTAATTCTTCTGCGTTTAATAAGCCTTTATTTGTATCCATATAGCTTATTACAGAACTACTGTTTAAGATTCCACAGGCCATAGCGTTTTCTATTGCGCCTGCTTCTATTGCTGTTTCAAGTTGTTTGTGATCTTTTAGTAATGTTGCAACAAAGCATGAACCAAAAGCATCTCCTGCTCCAGTTGTCCCAACAGATTCTGTTGGGATGCTTGGATGATAATAAATATGATTTTTTGTTGCAATGTATGCACCATCTGCTCCGTTTGTTACAACAACAATTTTTGGCCCAAGCTCTAAGATGGTTTTAAAAAAATTTTTGAGTGTAAATTTTAAATCATTGTGTATAAGTGTTGTGCGTAAAAGAATTGGCACATTTAATGTTTCTGGAATGCTTTTGATTTGAGAAATTAATTTCTTTAAATCAGGATTTGATTCTATTAATGCGCTCATTAACAGTTTTGTTTCTGTTTCATTGAGAAGTAGAATATCAATAAAAGGTAGTGCTTGTTTAAATATTTTAGCTCCGTTTTTTAACTGTGTACTTCCTGGATTGCTGGCGACAATGGTTTGAGCTTGTTTTGCTATTTGAGAAGCAAGTGGAAGAATTTCTCCAGCTTCTCCATTAAGTGAGGTAATATAAATGACGTCACTTTTTTTAATTTGAGATTTAGGAACTTCTTCTGGAGTTAAAAATTTATTTGCACCTCGATAGATTAGTACGCAATTATCATGATTAGGGGAAGGCATTATAAACGATATTCCTGTTCCTTCGTCATTGCTAAAAACAATATTATCTGTATTAATGTTTTCGTTATTTAATTTTTGTACAAATGATTGGCCTTGTTCATCATTTCCAAGTTTTACAAAGGTGAATGCATTATATCCTAAACGTTGGAATCCTATTGCACTATTAATAGCGCCTCCACCTGTTGAGGTATAGGCATTTGGGTTGTTTATTTCAATTTTTTTACCCGCTAGTATTGGTGAATTTAAGTTTGTTTTGTTGTGAATAAATTTATCTTGTTGGGCGCTTCCAATTGTAAGGACTTTTTTTGAGTGAATTTGTGCCAAACTAAAAATACTACAAATTGTGGCTATTGTTGTAATTCGTAGTAAGAATTTCTTCATTGGTCTCCTTTTTATAATAAATAAAGTGGATAGGTTGGACCTTAACTAATTTCTGAAAAGAATAACATTGCTATATGGCAAATACTAGTTTTTTGAGTTATTGCTAGGTATAACCTCTTTTGAGAACCTTTTTTTTGTGCTAAAATAGTAGTAAATGGTAGGTTTTATGTGCATGGTAATTTTTTAAAAGAAGGCGTTTTTATGACAAAAAAAACTGACAACAAGAAAAATAATTTAAACGATAAAGAAGAATTAGAAGCCAACAAACAAGAAAACAAGAATATGGTTTCATCTTCTAGTGAATTTGAAAATTTAAATTCTAATGAATCTGAAAATTTTAAAAAACAATTGATACAAGTTAGTGCTGATTTTCAAAACTTTAAAAAAAGGGTTGAAAAAGAAAAAACTGAATGGATTAATATTGCGCAAGCAGAAATAATTTCTGCTTTTTTACCATTTATTGATGACTTAGAAAGAGCAATTAGGTCTTGCGAAGAACATGACGAAAAAGTATCCTGGCTTGAAGGTTTTAAAATAATTCAAAAGAATTTAAAAAAGACTTTTGATAATTTAGGGGTTAAAGAAATAGATTGTTCTGATGAATTTGATCCACAATACCACGAAGCGTTAATGTCTGTTGATTCTGATGATCATGAAAGTGGCCAGATTGTGCAAGTGCTCAATAAAGGATATCTATATAAAGATAAAGTTTTAAGGCATGCAAAAGTTAGTGTAGCTAAATAAAAAGGATGAGATGGTTTTAGCTAGAAAAGTTCGGAAAAGAAAGACTCATTTTTTCAAGAAACGAAGAATTAATTTAAAAAAAGGACTTCAATTTGTTCCGAATCTTTTTACATTAGGCAATGCCTTTTTTGGTTTTTGTTCTATTGTTTTTGCTGCAAAAGGGGATTTACTGTCTGCTGCCTATTTTATTTTGTTGGGAGCATTGATGGATTCTTTGGATGGTCGTATGGCAAGGTTAATTGGAGTTGCTAGCGATTTTGGTGTTCAACTTGATTCTTTAAGTGATGCAATTTCTTTTTGCTTGGCTCCTGCTTTATTAGTTTATTTTTGGCAGTTAAGAAAAATAGGTTTTATTGGGATTATTGTGGCATCAGTTTTTTTATTAGCTGGCTTGATGCGTCTTGCCAGATTTAATGTGATTCATGAAAAGCAAACCCTTTATTTTTTAGGTGTTCCCTCAACTGCAGCAGGTTGTTTTATATCCATAGTATTACTAAATTTTGGATGGGTGAGGCATTGTGAATTAATTGTTTTGTCTGTTATGGGCTTGGTTTTGTTGTTGGCTTTTTTGATGGTAAGTTCTATTCGATTTCCAACGTTTAAACAGCAATTATTTCGTTTAAATAAAAATTGGTACATGGTTGCATTTGTTGTTCTATTTGCGGTTATTTCTGTAATGCAATTGCATGTGGTTTTGTTAATATTATTTCTTTTGTATTTTTGTAGCTCTTTTGTTGTTGCTATAAACTTTAGAAAGAAGAAAAAGCTAGAAAGGTAGGATGATGTACGGCAGGCCAAGAGGAACAATAAGATCTTTTGTTTTAGCAGCCATTTTTGTTGCCATTCCTGTTGGGATTGGCTTTTATCATATGTATAAAAAACAGATTGGTTTGATTAATTATCTTGAATTAATTGTTAATCAGAAAGAAAAAGATGAATTTGTTCAAAAAAAACAATCAGTAACGGTGTTGCCTGATATTTCAAAATCAGTAACCTGGTTAGATGTTCAAAAGAAAGTAAAAGATACAGTTGTTCAAGTTTTTGCTCAAGTAGCACAATTTAATTGGTTGGAGCCGTATAAAACACCTAATCAACTAGAGGGTGCTGGCAGTGGTTTTTTTATAAATGAAGAAGGTTATTTAATTACAAATTATCATGTAGTAAGTCAGGCAAGTAGTGTAAAAATTCAAATTCCTTCATTTGGTAGAGAGCAGTTTAATGTTGATATTATTGGTGTTTGTCCAGATCGTGATATTGCTTTATTAAAACTTACAGACAAGTCTTTTGATCTCATAACTGAACAACTTGGAAAAATTTCATATCTCACCTTTGGAGATTCAGATGCAATTTTAAGAACACAAGAGGTTTTGGCTTTGGGGTATCCGCTAGGGCAAGAAAGATTAAAAAGCACTTTGGGTGTTGTTAGTGGAAGAGAGCGGGCTGGTTTTATTCAGATAACAGCTCCTATAAATCCTGGAAGTTCCGGAGGGCCATCTTTAAATGCAGCGGGTGAAGTTGTAGGTATAAATTTTGCAGGGGTTATAGAAGCACAAAATGTTGGATATGTTATTCCGATTAATGAGGTTAAAAGTGCAATTCAAGATTTATATAAAGTAAAATTGTTAAGAAAACCTATCATGGGGTGTTTGTTTACAGTTGCTACTCCGGAAATGGTTAAGTATTTAGGTAATCCTTCAGGTGGTGGTTGGTATATAGCTAAGGTTTTTGATGGAACAATTTTAGAAAGTGTTGGTGTACAAGCGGACGATATGCTTTATGAAGTTAATGGTTATAAACTTGATTTGTATGGTGAATTATCTGTTCCGTGGAGTGAAGATAAGATTTCTTTATTAGATTTTTTAAATCGTTTTACTGTTGGTGATGATATTCATCTTGTTATTTATCGAAAAGGTGAAAGAAAAGATTTCCAATTTAAACTGGATGACAGATATTTACCTCCTGTGCGCAAAATTTATCCTGAATATGAACAAGACGAAGTTGACTATGAAATTATTGGGGGAATGGTTGTTATGCCATTAACGTTGAATCATGTTGCTATTTTAGCGGAACGAATTTCTGATTTTACTAGATTTATAAAGCCAGAATCTCATCATGAACCTGCTGTTATAATTACCCATATTTTGCCTGATTCTCAAGCTAAAAAATCAAGAATATTGACCGTTGGGTCGATTTTGGAAGAAGTTAATGGTGAAAAAATTAAGACAATAGAAGACTTTAGAGATGCTGTAAGAAGCTGTAAAAAGGGTGAGTTTTTAACAGTTAGAACTCAAGATAAGATGTTTGCGGCTCTTGCTGTTGATAATATCTTGGAAGAAGAAGATAAGCTTGTTGCTAGATATTTTTATCCGAAGTCTAAATTGTTAGCTTCTATTGATTAGGTTTTTTAAAATTTAGAATTTTAGTAGTAAAATAATTTAATAAGCCCACATTCGTGGGCGATAATTAGTAGCCACGGGTGAAGGCGTAGCCGTAACCCGTGGAAAAGAATATATAAGAGATATTTAGAGCCCTCGAAGAGGGCGATACAAAACAATTAGAATTAAACATCGAGGATAAAAGAAAATGGGATATACATATTCAAGCATGTTTTCTCATGTGGTTTGGTCAACAAAAGATCGTATTGCAATGATAGATCCATTGTTTAAAAATCGATTATATGATTACATTGGTGGAGTAGT
Organism: uncultured Pseudomonadota bacterium; assembly: GCA_964518205.1. Taxonomy (GTDB): domain Bacteria; phylum Babelota; class Babeliae; order Babelales; family UASB340; genus CAZFDQ01. The sequence continues at coordinate 6,499 of CAZFDQ010000190.1, forward strand.
AAAGAATACCGGAGGAGTATTAAGTTCTATTGGGGGTATGCCTGACCATGTTCATATGTTAATTGGAATTTCTACCTCAAGCTCTATCGCTAAAGTTATGCAAGATATTAAAGCGAATTCGTCACGATTTGTAAGAAAAAATTTTAACCAACATTTTGCATGGCAAACAGGATATGGAAATTTTAATATAAGCTTTTCCCATTTAAACGCTGTTAAAAATTATATTTCAAATCAGGAAGAGCATCATAAAAAAATATCTTTTTATGATGAATTTATAAGATTATTAGAAAAACATAACATAGCATATGAAAAAGAGTTTTTGTTTTAATAGTGTCGCCCCTTTCAGAGGCTTAATTTTTTTTATGGATTTTTCCCCACGGGTTTCGCTATGTTTCACCCGTGGCTACTAATTGTCGCCCACTAGTGTGGGCTATTAAAATTGTTACAAATGATAACACAATATAAAATAGTATTAAATAAACTAGTGGCTAAAATATTTTTTGCATCGGAAATAATATGAAAAAAGAAAAAAAACGCCTTGATGTTTTAATTGCAGAAAAATATCCACAATACGGCCGCAACCAAATTCAAAGTTGGATTATGCAACGCAAAATTGTTGTGGACGATAAAATTGTAGATAAACCTGGTACGCAAGTATGGGTAGAAGCAGAAATTGTTTTAAATGTTGAAGAACCAAAATATGTTAGCCGTGCGGGTTACAAGTTAGAGAAAGCGTTAGACCACTTCAATGTTGAGGTAAAAGATTTGGTGGTTCTTGATGCTGGAATTTCTACTGGTGGATTTACCGATTGTTTGCTTCAGCGTGGGGTAAAACGAGTTTATGGAATAGATGTTGGTTATGGCCAAGTTCATGAGAAAATCATAAAAGACCCACGCCTCGTTTTAATGGAACGCACAAATTTGCGTAAGCTAGAAAAACTTCCGGAACAAGTTGATCTTGTAACTCTGGATCTTTCTTTTATTTCTATTCTCAAAGTTATGCCTGCGGTAAGTAAACTTATAAAATCGGATGGCAAAATTATTACTTTAATTAAACCGCAATTTGAAGCAGGTAAGGAGTTTGTTAGTCGTGGTGGAATTGTTAAAGACGAAAAAGTTCATCAAGCAGTAATTGAAAAAATCAAAAATGGCATGGCTGAATTTGGTTTTAAAATGATTGATCTAACCGATTCGCCAATTCTTGGTGCTACTGGAAACAAAGAGTTTTTGGCTTTATTTGTTTAAAACAAATAAAGCCAAAAAAATAATATAAATAAAAAAGAGCGCCCAAGTATTTCGGGCGCTCTTTTTGCTACTAAAGCTTTGTGTAATTCTTGATGTGTTAATTAAGCTTCAGATTTGCTTGTCAATTTGTTAATCAACGATCCAGACCAAGATTTTCTTATGTTGTTTTTACCAAATGTTTTTTCGCGGCCCATATCAATAAGATCGTTAATTTCATCATAGATGAATTTTGTTAAGATAAATGCTCCTGCAACTGTTATAATACGTGTTGTATCAAAATCTTTAAAGAACTTTTCTATATCTTTTAAAATACCAACCCTTGCATCTTCACCAACACTTTTTGGATGTGTTGAGCTGTTTCTATGCCAACCTTCTCTAAGAATATCGTGATTTTTTTCAAAGAACTCTTTAACATCTTTGTCTGATAATGGGCAGGTTACAAAATATGTATCCAAGAATTCTTTATCTACTGTATTCAATGTTTTTAATTCTGGATCTTCTAAAAGTTTAATAACAAGTAATATCTTTTTTTCAGGAACAAATTGTTTTTCTTCAAACTTTTTAAGTATGAATGTGGAAATTGCTCTTAATTCTTCTGCATTTTTTAAAATCCAGAACATTGGCATACCTTCTTTATATTCATCAACCAAAGGTATACCATTGTAAGAATGATCCATGAATAAAATTGATTCAAGAGCTTTATTAAAGCCTGATCTTTCTCCTGGGTATTTAATATCTGTAGCAACATGAGAACCAAAGCCTTCGTACATATAACGAAGAACGGTAATATTTTCTAAGTCTTGAGTTTCTTTTATTTTTCTTGGGTTGCCTGTTTCTTGGTCAATACATCCAAGTTTGATGGAGTAAGCATCATCAAGGTCGGGTTTAACTTTTTTGAACCATGGATCGTTACCATGAAAATCTAAAAAACAACATCCTTGACCAAGTATTAATGTTTCATTTTTAAATTTTTCTAATTTGGAATCTTTTTTTACAGCTTTATTTTGCTCACTGACAACAACGATCTCTCTTGTTGCTGCTTCACTGGCTAATAAATTTACAGAGAAAATACTACAAAATATTGCACCAGCAATAAACCTTTTCATAACAAACCCCTTTGTTAATTTTTGAAAAAAGACAACTATCTATTCCAACTAGATAGTCAATTTTATTAAATTAAAAAGTTTTTACAAGCCTTTTTTTGAACAAAAATATTACAAGCATTAGTGTTAAGTATGGTAATAATACGTTCCATACGTTGTTTGATAGACCTGTGGTAATGTTTAAAAGTGTTATTATTGGGTAGGGCAGAAGAATTAAAACCCACTTGCATAGGGGGTTGTAGGGGAATAGCAAAAAAAGACAAAGTGTTAATAATGGGTAAATTATTATTTGAAAGTGCAGTAAGATTCTTTGCAAGAGCTGTGCTAAAAGGTCATCCCAAAGATCTGATGGGAGTACTTTTTTACCATAAATTAGATTATGAAATAAAAGTTGGATTGAGGGCGTTTCTAAATTTAATTGAAGTTGTGAAAAAAAGGAAGGGAGCTCTAGCATGTAATTTTCGATTTTTAATTGAGATTTTTTTTTGCTAGATATAATTATTCCATCTGAAATTTTTAGGTTTTGTTTTTCTGGATTAAATTCAAAGGCTAAGGAGTTTAGTGTTTTTTCGATTTCAAAATTAGGCGTCATATATATTAAAAGTAGATTTTTCCCTTTATTTGTTGCCATATCTAAGATTGAAAAGTTACAAAAAAGATGGTTGTCTGAATTTGGTTGAGTAAGAATAAACCATTTATTTAAAACTTTTTGCAAAGAGCCTTGTTTTAATTTTTCGAGTTTAAATTTTTCCGATTTATTTGTTAGTGGTAAAACTATTTTTTCTTTTCCTATAAAACTTGTTAAAGCTAAGATAGTGCCAGCTATGAAAAAGAGATTAAAAAGTTTTTTTGTGCCTATATTAAGAATTTGTAAAGTTTCCCATTCATTTTGTTGAATAAATTCCTTAAGCAATAAGCATGTTGCAAGCCAGCAGCTTATAGGAAGTGTTTCGAAAAAAGAAGGTACAATATTTAAAAAAATAAAATGTAAAATAGTATTTGTTGTTGCGTGTTTAACGCGTGCTATTTTTTCAAAAAACTCAATAAAGTTGAACAACAAAGTTAATGATATGTTGATTGAAAAAAGATAAGTAAAAAAACGTTTAAAAAAATATATTGCTAAAACCATATGTTCGTTGCTTAAGTTGTTTGCCTTAAATATTAAAGTTTTTTAAGTGATTCTGGTGTAATTAATCCACAAGTGACGGCTGCTTTTATTGCTTCTTCGAATGTTAAATTTGTTGGGGTGATTTTTTCTTCTGGTAAAATAAAAAAGTAACCACTTGTAGGGTTTGGGGAATTGGGCATAAATACTTTGAAGAATTTTTTTCCCTTTTCTTGTTCAGATTTGGGTAATATTTTAGAGTAGTTATTGTCTGTAGATCCGAGCAAAAAGGCTAGATTATAAGATCCTGCTTGAGGGTATTCTATTAAGACAACTTGTTTGTCTTTAATTATAGGACTTGTACCATAAAATGAATCGATCAGAGTTTTAATAGAAGAATAGACTGTTCGAACTAGTGGAATTTTATTAACGACTCTTTCAAAATAGTGAATTAGTGGAGAGACAATCAAAAATTTTATAAGGGCTCCGAAAATTAAAATAAGAATAGTTACTAAAATAATTTCAGACCCCGGAATTTTTTGTAAAAATAAAGGCTCAATACGTTTTAAGGGTTCTAACCAGTGAGCTAAAAGATTGTACGTAAAATGTACAAAAAATATTGTAGCTGTTATTGGTAATGCGGTAAAAAGACCGTTTAAAAAGAGTGATTTTAAACACGAGCCTGTTTTTTCTATTAGTTTGGGGAATTTCATCTCAAAGCCTCCTGCAATTCATACGCCAACATTTGTGCTGTATGAGTTGCTATTGTTTTACTTTCATCTTCAACCATTATGCGTAATAAATTTTCGGTTCCAGAGTATCGTACAATAATACGGCCATCTTTTAAAAGGTCTTTTTGTTTTTGTATTATTTGTACATATGGATGCAAAGTTAAATCTTTTTTGTTGTTTACTGGAATATTTATAGATATTTGAGGGATTTTTTTGAATGTTTTTAATTCGAGATTTTTGGTGAGAAGGATGGTTTCCATAATTCGAAGAGAGGCAAAAATTCCATCTCCAGAATTCATGTAATCTTTCATTATGATATGTCCGGAGTTTTCTCCTCCTAATAATAAATTTTCTTCGATTAATTTAGCAGCAACATGTTTGTCTCCTACTGGTGTGCGGACAAGCTCTTTTTTTTGTTTTTTCAAAAAGAAATCAAGCCCTAAGTTACTGACGATTGTTCCAACAACTTTTGCTTGATTATTAAATTTGGAATGAAGAGTCAATAGGGCAATAATTTCATCTCCAGTTATTTGTTCTCCATTTTTGTTAACGGCCATTATTCTGTCTCCATCACCATCAAAAGCAAATCCGATATCTGCTTTGTTTTCTACAACTGTTTCTTGTAAATTTTCTGTATGAAGTGCGCCACAATTTTTATTAATATTTGTTCCATCGGGCTTGTGGTTGATTGTTATAACTTTGGCACCAAATTTTTTGAAGATTTCTGGCGCTAGCTTATATGTTGCTCCATTGGCACAATCAAGAACAACTTTAATACCAGCTAAAAAATTGGGCTCAAAAAAAGATGTAATATTTTTTTGGTAAGCAGTTGGAGCATTTTTCCAAGTTTCTATTTTTGCTTGTTGTTTTAATTGTTGTTCTCTCCTTGATTGTGTAAGGACTTGGTAATGATTTATTATAATTTTTTCATCTTCGATGTTTAGTTTGCTATTTTTTGCATCTAATAATTTTATACCATTGTCGTAATATGGATTATGAGAAGCAGAAATAACAATCCCAAAATCGAATGTTTTATCTGTTTGTATTATTTTGCAAACAGCTGGGGTTGGCAGTATGTAAGCATCTATAATATGTAATGGAAAATTAGCAAGACCATTTATCAGATCTTTTTTTATTCTTGGAGATGATATTCTTGTATCTGTTCCAATCAGCAATTTGGGGTTTTCTTTTTTGTATTTAATAAGGCTCCATTTTGCTATTGCTATTCCTAATTTTGTAATGGTTTCTGGTAAAAATAAATCACTGTCGGCATGGCCTCTTATTCCGTCGGTACCAAAATTGATTTTTTTATTCATATTACAATTCCCATTAAAATCATTGTAGATTAGCTAATTTACTCTTTTATGGTATAATTAGAATACACTATTTTTGTTATTTTTAAGAGGTTTTGAATGGATTATATGATTTTGGTTAAATCTTTTTTTGTTGGTCTTTTGGCATCATCTTCTTTGGGCCCAATTTTTGTTCTAACTTTTAATCGTGGAGCGATTTACGGATTTTCAAGAGGTTTTGCAACTGCTGTTGGCGCTTGTATTGCTGATGGTTTTTATTTTTTTCTTGGACTTATGGGCGTGCTTACAGTTTTAGAAGAATCTCATAAATTTATGAGAT
>CAZFDQ010000191.1:0-6109 GCA_964518205.1 uncultured Pseudomonadota bacterium
TGAACTTAATGATATTGCTCATAAATATTTTGTTGCGGATAAAATGGCAAGAGTTAGAGTTGGGCGCGTTGAAGAGAATTAATTAATTTTTTAATAGCATTTTGATTAAGGGTGTGTTTTTTTGTTTAAAACGGCATGCCCTTTTTTTATTTTGATATTGAGTTTTTGTTTATTTGCAGTAAGATCTCGTGCTGAGTATGTTTTAATGTTTATTAAGAGGTTTTTTATGAAAAAAATTTTTGTTGCTTTTGTATTTTTAATTTTTGGTTTGGATTTGCAAGATACCAATTATATTTTATAACAGAGCCAAAAGATTAATTTGTTAATTTATCTTTAATTTTTAAAATTATAGCTGTTATTGGATTACAACTTATAATTCTAAAAATTATTAGCGGTATTGCAATGAAAAAGAATTTTTGTTGTAATACCGCTTTTGCATATTCGCGGCAAGTTGTTGGATAGATGCAGCAGCCTGGTGGGCCAAGAGTTGGGCGTATTGTATCGATGAGAAATATTATAGTTTTGATGATTAGGTTGCGGATTTTATTTTTCACTTTATCGCTTTTACCAAAAAATCTCTAAGCTCTTCAAAGCTTAGTTTCATGGCATTTTTATAAACAAGTAAAATAAAAACGGATGGCTTTTGATACAGTTTTTCTTCGTAAAAAATTGCTTTAGTTCTTCTTTTAAAAAGATTTCGATCATGTGCTTTCCCAGATTTTTTGGGAATAATTACAAGTAGTTTTCCAAAATCGCGTTCTGTTGGTGCTTGCAATAATTTAAGTCCATCCATTTTTGCAGCAAGTTTTGCATTTTTAAAAGATGTATCAATTTCTTTTTTGGTGAAATAGAAAAAAGATCTGAATTTAACCATGGCCTATTTTCGAGAGATGAACGGAGCAAGATGAGCTTGCTCCAAAAAAGCCTTTAAACAGCTAATCTTTTACGGCCTTTGGCTCTTCTTCTGTTGATGATCTTTTGGCCATCTTTTGTTTTCATTCTTTTTCTAAAGCCGTGTTTTCTTTTTCTTTTTTTGTTACTTGGATTAAATGTCATTGACATGATCTGTATCTCCTGGGATCAAATTTTTGTTTATTTTAAAGCAAAACTAAGTAAGTAGAGTTTACCCAAGAAAATGAAGGTTGGCAAGGTTTATGCGCATTTCAAATAGAAAAGATTATTTATCAAGAAGTTTTGCTAGCTGGCCTTTTACCTTTTCCAGTGATTTGATTGCCATGCTTTTGATCATTGTTGGAAGTTCTTTAAGGCTTGCATGAAAATCGAATTCTATGTCGAATTTGTCAAAAATACGTGCTTGGCAAATAATTCGAGGTAAGGCTCCTTTATGGAGAAAATCGTTTAGACCAGCTTCTATGCTTAATTTTTTAATGCTAATACCCAAAGTAACTATTTTTACAGCTGGGTAGGTGTTTATTGCAATTTTGAGCAATTTTTTAACTAATTCAAAGCCAAGTTTTCGAGGCCCTAATTCTGCTAAAATCATGCCTTGTTCAGTTCTCCATTGAGCTGTTTTTGGGTCAAAACTTTTAACAGCTTCTTCTGCTGCTTTGAATGCCGTTTCTGCAGCCTTTAAAAGTGTGAGTTTGGCTAGCCTTTCGGTTTGTAGTTTTTTAAGTCTGGTATAGGTTGTAGGGTCTTTGGTCATTTTTGTTGCTTCTTCTTTTGCTTGTTGATCAATCTCTTTTACTTTTTCTGTTGTTTTTTCACTAATTTGTTTGACTGTTTCGGAAGCTTTGTGTGTAGTTTCTTTTGTTTTTTCCCATAAATTACCCAGCCAACCTGCTAGCAATAAATTATTAGTATTTTGATAGAATGCTAAAAATTCTTGAATATTGTTTAGTCTGGATAAAATTTCTTGTTGATTTAAAGATAGATATATTCTGGAATTTATATCTTTTTCTAATTCAAGAGAGAAATCGTATGGAAAAACAAAAGCCAAAGTTTTTTCAAGTTCTGCAATTTCAGCATCGATTTTTTTTACTTCTTCTTGCAAGTCTTGAAATTTTTTTTGAGCCGCTTCAAAGGTTTCAACAAGGCCTTTATAGATTTTGCTTCTTTCTTTTAGCTCTGCTTCTCTTATTTCTATTTTTTCTTCTATTGCTTCTGCTTTTTCTTTAAATTCTTTTTCAATTTTTTCTATTTCTAGATCAATGTCTATTATACCCTGTTTAAGATCTTCTTTGTTTAACGAAAATTCTGTTGTTTTTTCAAGTTTACCATGGACTTTAAAGTCTAATGTTTTAGTATCTTTAATACTGCCTGAAGATTCTCCTTTAAATCTAAGATCGAATTGTTTAAAAAATTTTCCTGAAGTTTCAAAAAAAATTTTGTGTGGTGTTATGTGGATGTCTGCCTGAGTTTCAAGGCCTAATAAATTAATTAAACCAGAAATATAAAATAATTGTTCTTGTGGTGTAAGTGTTAAATTAATCGAAGGGCCGTCATCTTCTGTCCCTTTTTCTTTGTCTGGACCGGCGCCAGAAACATTTAAAGGTCCTATTTGAAGATCTGTTACATTTCCTTTAGCAACAATTCCAGTACTGTCTACAGTTAGGTAGATTGTTGCTTGTTCTTTAAAGATGTCTAGAATTCCTTTAATGGTTAGACCTTTATCAAAAAGTATTTCACCGATATTTCCTGGTTCTGGTGCGAGGTATATTTCAACATCACTTAGTTTTAGCATTGGAACATCTTCAAGTTTTATCTTTAAACCAAATTTATTTGCAACAGAGAGTAGGTCGGTAAGGCTTAATTCATTTAATGATCCACGCAATATGATTTCGCCATCAGCAGAAAGTTTTGTTGCCATTCCAACTTCATGTTTACCTAGTTGCATTATACCTGTAATTCCAAACCCGGAAGGAAGTGGTGTAGGAGGGGCAACTTTAATTGCCATTTCTAAGGCCAAATTGCTTAAAGAAAAATTTTTAATTCCTAAAGGTTTATCCCAAGTTCCTTCCATAGTTCCTGCAAAAGTTGCATAAGGTTTAAGTGGATTTATTGAAATTTCTGTCCTACCTGTGAATAGTAGTTCTTGTGTATCTTTTTCAGTTGGTTTAACTCGCATTTGAGACAAAAGGGCCACTGTTGGACCATCGCCATTTATTTCTAAGTTAATATTTTCAAGAGAAGAGGTTTTGGAAAGTTTTATGTTAGTTGGAATTTTTACGGTGAGTACTGTTTCTTTTAATGTTTTACCAATAGAACCCGTTAACATTAATGGCTGATCGGGAACATCTTTGAGCATTATTTTTGTGTTTTCAAAAGATTCTTGTGCATTAAAAACTCTGACTGCTGATTTAACAGAAAAGCCTTTTTTAATTTTTGCCTTGAGTTCTTTATCGTAATAGGAGGTAGAAGAGATTATGATTTGTATATCCGAAAGATCAAGTTCCTCAAATAGTGAGCCTTCAAGTATTGGAAACGCTTGCGAAATTTTCCAACCAGGGGGAGGTGATGCTTTAAGTATTACGCCTTCGTTTGTTTTTATAACGCTTACGTTGGTTGAAAAATTCAAGATTGTGCTTGTGCCTTCAATTGTAAATTTTTGATCAGAACTCATGCCAATTCCAACATCATAAATTGTAATATCTTTTACACCTGGGAGTTTTCCTATACCTGGAATTTGTGCAAATGGCTGAATTGGTTTTTGTGTTTTTATAATTCCTTTAAAATCGATTAATGGTTTTTTTGTTCTTGGATCTTTATCTATTGTTAAATTTGTAGTTACATTTAAATTGAAGAGCTCTAAGGATCCAATTATTGTAACAGGGTGAGACGCATCTTTTGTAAAAATATTACCAACTTTAATGCTTACATCTTCAAATGTTAATGCATCAAGTGGTGTGTTTTTTAGTAACTTTGTTAAGTAAGAAAGTTTGAATGTGTTTAATTGTAATTTGGCATAATTTTTTTGTTTGTCTAGATTGAAAGAAATGGTTGCTACTTCTTGATCAAAAAGTATGGTTGTTGTTGAAAGTTCTTTTTTATCTTTTGCTAAAAGTAAATTGAATTTTTGTAATGGAATAAATTTCCATGGGGATATTGGAATATTGATTGGTTTTGATAAAGTTAAACTGAATTCTATTTCTTTTTCTGCAATGTTAAATCTTTCAAGTGCTAATTTGGCAGTTGCTTGAAATAAAGATACATCAGCGTCTATTTGTAATCCCGAAGTATTAGAAAGTGTGGCTACAATATTTTCTATTTTTATAAAGCCTAGGTTTACTGATTTTTCGAAACTGCTTTTTAAGTGAAATTTTTGATTTGTAAGGTCAACTGTACCTATGAGATGAATTGCTCCTATAACAGGTATTTCAAGGTCGTATTCTGTTTTCAAGCTATCGGTTTTCGGTTCGGTTGTTGGAGTTACTTCTTCTTCTGTATCTTCTTCTATTTCGTCTGTTATTTTGGTTTTTTTTAAGTTTGGATTTGTATTATTTTGTTCCAAAATTTCAATTTTTTCTGTAGAGATATTTTGAGTCTGTATTGTGTAAAAAGGCAATAGAAAGATTAGGGAAGTAAGAACTTTTAACATATTTATTACTTTTAAGTTTTTATTTTGTTAAAACATGAATAATATGATTTAATGTTTTCTCTCTTTGAACAGCTTGTTTGAGTAACCCACTTTGCAAGATAGAATCACACTCTTCTATTTTTTCGAATTGAGGTTTGAAATAAATAAATTCTTTTAATCGATTATTATTGAATAGATGAAGGTAGTGTTGAACATCTTTGTTTTCTGTTTTAAGGTTTTCTTTGTATGCAATTTGATCAATTAAAATTTCTTCTTTAAGTTGTTTTTCTGCTAATATTTCTACTTGTTTAAAAAAATCTTTTTGGAGTTTGTATACCTGATAATCGGGATGTTGTTGAAGTGTTAATAAGATGTCTTCTTGGCGTCTTATTACAAAATGTTTTGGAACTTCGAACCTATGTTTGGATAATAGTAGGTGAAAAAGTTCTTCAATGATGGCTTTTCTTTGAGATATATCATTGCGGTAAGAAAAGACTTCTATCAACTTTTTATGAACATCGGCCTTACTTTTGAGTTTAAAGGTTGTTTTAAAAGAATCTAAAGAAAGATGTTGCCCTTTTGTTATATCTTTTATTGTAATTAAGAAAAGATATTTATCTGGATCGCTTTCTTTAGAAAAATCGTTTTCTAATGGTAGGCAATCTGTTGTAAAATTATCTCCAATTTTTTTATTTAAAAGGGAGGTTTGAAATGGGCGGGTTACATATTTATTGTTTATCTTTATCCAAAAAAGGCTTTTATATTGATAAAAAATAGGTTTTTCTTTTTCATTAAGAAGTGTTGTTTCAATAAGAGCCCAATCACTTTCTTCAACAGTATCTATTGGACGTTTTTTAAATAATAACATCTCTCGCTTTAAAAATAGTGCAACTTGTTTATCTAGATCTTTATAACGTTTTCTTTTAGGAGCTCTGAAGACAAAATGTTTCCATTCTTTAAGTTCTAAAGGTTCGGCAACAGAAAGGTCGAATTTAAAAAGGGCATTTTTATTGAGAGATATTTGTATTTGGGAAAGTCTTGGGTAGTTTGCCAGAGTAATTTTTTGGTGACGAATTTGATCCATTAAAAAATCTAAAACAAGATGTTTAAATAAAAAATTTTTAAGAGTGCATTCTATCTCGGATTTATAATTTTCTTCAAGATATTGAGATGGAATTTTGGTTTGTTTAAGACCTGCAAGAATTGTTTGTTTTTTGTATGCTTCGATGGTTTGCTTATAAATATTTTTAGTTAGAATTGGAGAAATTTCAATATTTGCCGTTAAAAGATGGGAAGAGATTCTATCCGTTTTTAAGAAAATATCGTTTTTTATATTTTTTTCATTATTACTCTCCATCACCAAAATCTCCCTTTTTTTTTATCTATAGATGTGTATTGAATATAGATGTGAAATAATATTATCTTATTATAATGGATTGTTTGGTAACAAGGTCAAGTTCTTGGAAAATAAAAAAAGTTTTTGGTGCAAGGGAGGGGACTCGAACCCCTACAGGATCACTCCCGCTGGCTCCTAAGGCCAGTGCGTCTACCAGTTCCGCCACCCTTGCGGAG
>CAZFDQ010000192.1:0-3042 GCA_964518205.1 uncultured Pseudomonadota bacterium
ATTCCCCCTCAAGTGAACATGATTAGATTTGTTTATTCCCCCCGGAATATTATCTATGATGAAAATATTAAAATTGAATATAACAAATCAATAAAGCAGAAAAAACTTGAGGGAAAATGTTTACATCGTAAAAAATATGATACCAAAAGGCGGTATGTAAAAAAGTGGTTAGATGTCTAGGTTTACTAACTCTTCGCCAATTTTATTAACCTTGCCAGCTCCAACAGTGATCAACAGGTCTCCTTGCTGCAAATTATTAGAAATTTTTTCTTGGATTTGGTTATAACTGGAACAATAAAAAATTTTGATATTCGGATTTTTTTCTTTAATTGCTTGGGCTAGCTTTTTGCTTGTAATTCCTTGGATAGGAGCTTCGCTTGCAGGATAAATATCAGCAAGATATAAAGTTTGAATTTTTTTATTATCTGCAAAAATATTTACAAAATCATCCCACAATTTTTGAGTTCGTGAAAAACGATGTGGCTGAAAAATGACATGCAATTTTTTTTGTACCCGTTTTTCTGCGATTGTTAAAGTATTTTTTATTTCTGTTGGATGATGGCCATAGTCGTCAAAAATATCGGCACCATTGTAGGTTCCTTTAAATTCAAATCTTCTTTCAACACCTTTAAAATTTTGCAAAGCATTTTGTATTTTTTCAAAAGGAACCTCTAGTTGTAATGAAAGAGCGATTGCTGCAAGAGAGTTTAAAACGTTGTGTTCTCCTGGCATGTTTAATTTTATTTTCCCCAATTTGTTTTTGTATTGATATACATCAAAAATAGATTCTGTTTTGCGCAGTTCTATAATTTTGCCTTTGATGTCTGCTTTATAAGAAAAACCGTATTTAATAGCACTGATATGAGGTAGCGGCAAAATTGATTGAATATTAGGATCATCAATACATAAAAATGCTTTGCCATAAAATGGAAGACGAGCAAGAAAATCTTTAAATGTTTGTTTTACATCTTCTAAATCCTTATAAGTGTCTAGGTGTTCAGCATCAATATTTGTAACAACCGCATAACTTGGATTTAAATAAAGCAAAGACCTATCACTCTCATCGGCTTCTGCTATTAGCAAGTTACCTTCTCCCAACTTTGCATTTGCAGAAATATTTTTCAAAACTCCGCCAATTACAATTGTAGGATCAAGGTTTGCTTCAATTAAAATATGAGCAAGAATTGAAGTTGTTGTTGTTTTTCCGTGAGAACCCGCAACTGCAATTGAATATTTCATGCGCATTAATTCTGCAAGCATAATTGCGCGTGGAATTACGGGAATGCCTTTTTTTAGTGCTGCAATAACTTCGCAATTATCTTCTTTTACAGCAGAAGAACAGACCAAGACATCGGCATTTTTTATATGATCTTGATTATGATTATCATAAATTTTACACCCGATTTTTTGTAGATGTGAGATGATTTTTGAATTTATACACTCATCACAGCCAGAAACGGTGTAGCCTTGCAGTTTTAATATTTCTGCAATTCCACTCATTCCAATTCCACCGATACCTATGAAGTGTATATGTTTTTGTTTTTTATACATTGTTTATATTAATAATTGAGTTCGTATCCTTCGACTCGTACTTTGCACATCGCTCAGGACGAACGGTGTCATACATTTATCCAAAATAATTTAAAATTCTTTTAACGCCTTTTTCCAAAATTTCTGGTTCTCTAGCATAACATAATCTTAAAAAAGGTGCTCCACTTGGGCCAAAAAATTTACCTGGAATTAAAGCAACTTTTTCTTTTTTGAGCAAGCTCATGCATAAATTTTGAGTGTCTTTGAATTGTGTTTTTAAGAACAGGAATAAACTTCCTTGTGGCTTTTGATATTCAAATATTTTTTCTTTTACCAATGGTTTAAAAAGTTTATCTAAAAGGTCTATATTGTTTTTTACTGTATTGTAAAATTTTTGCGTAAGTTCTGGATGGTCAAGTGCATAAAGGGCAGCGTACTGGGCCAAAACGTTTGGACAATTGAAAAGAGCATCTTGAACTTTTCCAATTGGTTGATTGAGCGTTGAAGGAATTACCATATACCCAACTCGCCATCCACTCATTGCCATATTTTTAGAAAAAGAAGATACTTGAATTACAAATTCGGAAGTTTTAACCAATGGTGCACTAGATTCAAAACTGTCATCAAAACAGTATTCAGCATATGCTTCATCAACAATTAAATAAATTTTATTTTTTTCGCACCATTCAATTAATTCGTTAATTTTTTTTCTTGAAACGGTAATTCCAAGAGGATTCCATGGATTAGAAAATATAATGATTTTTGTTTTTGGTGTTGTTGCTGTTTTTATTTTTTCTATATCTAATTTCCATTTGTTTTCTGAAGTTTTGCAAGATACAAAAACAGCATTACTTCGAGTAAGATTTACAAGCTTTTCGTATGCTGGATAGGTTGGTTCTGGCAAAATTACATCATCACCTGGATCAAGAATTGTAAAAAAAATAGAAGAAAGACATCCCATGCAACCGTGGCCAACAATAATTTCTTTTTCAGAAAATTTTATATTATGTGTATTAGTTAATTTTTCAGCAAGTTTTTGACGTAAAGGCATTATGCCCCAAGCGCTTTGATAATAATCGGTAGAATCTGTCTTTAAGATTTCTTGCATGTATTCTTTGATTTGTGCTGGAATTCCTTCAATTCGCAATGCTCCTTGAGATAGGGAAATATATTCAGTACTACTTTGTGCAATTGCTTCAATTTTTTTTATTCCAGAAAGGGGTAAATTTAGCATATTTAATTTTCCTAGATCATATTTTTTAAAATATTTTATTACATTTGAAAATTTACCATAAATAAAAAAATGGGAAAAGTAATCCAAATTTTTATCTTTAAATTTTTTACATTTCACTTTAAGTAGTTAAAGTGTACAAAAAGAGAAAAAAAGGGCCTGTGATCTTTTTGATCATAGGCCCTTTTTTATTTTGATTATTTTTTGTTATTTATCTTCTTTGGCCAGAGCCTCCACGTCCTCTTGTTGTTGTTTGACGTCCTCTTGTTGTTGTTTGACGT
>CAZFDQ010000193.1:0-2944 GCA_964518205.1 uncultured Pseudomonadota bacterium
CAAAACAAAAATTAAAAGATAAATTAATTATAGTTGTTAACGATACGCTTGAAGCGTTATACCAACTTGCAAAAGTTTGGCGTCAACGCTTTTGTTATCCAGTTGTTGCAATAACAGGCTCTGTGGGAAAAACTACAACAAAAGAAATTGTTGCAAATATTTTACGCGTTGCAAATTTTGATGCGGTTATTTCTTTAAAGAATCAAAACGCAACAATTGGTTTGTGTCTTAATATTTTAAGAATGAGAGAATATCACAAGGCTGCGGTTTTTGAAGTTGGGATAAGTTTAACAGGAGAGATGGAATTAAACATTAATATTTTACGTCCTGATATTGGTCTTATTACTTGTGTTGCGCATTCACATTCTAATGAACTTGGAACGCTGTATCAAATCGTTGAACAGAAAAGAAAAATTTTTAAATATTTTCATGCTAATAACATTGGAATTATTTTTGGTGATCAAAAGCTGTTGGATGATTATGTTTATCATTATCCAGTTATTCGTTTTGGGTTGAAGCGGAAGAATGTTGTGCGGGCAAGGAATGTGGTTATAGACTGTACCCCCACGCTGACGGGTGGGGCTACCTTAAGTTCGGCTGCTTACGCAGGCTTAAGAAATAAAGCTAGTGGAGGAAAACCGTTCGCTCTGAGCGAAGTTCCTGAGCCCAGAGTTTATCGAAGGGGCGAAGGAACGAAGTCGAATGGGTACGAACGGGAATCTTTTCCTCAAACGCATTTAACCTTTACGCTTCAACTTTTTAAGCAAACAAAAAAAATAAAATTAAACACAACGCACTCAGGCCTTGTTAATAACTCATTAGCCGCTGCAACAATTGCGCATTTATTAAACATATCATTTAAAGATATTGTAGAAGGTGTTGAATCTTATACTTCTTTTGAAAACCGATTTGAAAAAAGAGTTTTAAAAAATAATAAGGGAGTTGTGATAAGTGACTGCTATAATGCAAATCCTGTTAGTATGAAAGCTGCAATCCAGGCTTTTGAGTATATGAAAAGTGGTGGAGAAAAGATTGCAATTCTTGGTGATATGCTTTCTCTTGGTAACCGTGAAGCTTTTTGGCACCGGCACATCGGCAGATTTTTGAAAAAAACAACATCCATTAAAAAACTTATTTTGGTAGGGGAGCGTGCAAAATTAATAGCTCAAACAGCACCTGTTTTTTTAGAAGTTGAGTTTGCGTCTAATTGGCAAGAGGCAAAAGATAAAGTTGAGCAAATTTTGCGAAAGCAAACAACATTAGAACCATTAATTTTAGTAAAAGCCTCTAGGGATGTGGGTTTGCGTGAACTTGTTAAAGAGCTCTGTTTATAGAAATGCTAAAGATTTCTATTTTTTCTCATTAATTTCTAGCTTCTTGTCTACAGCCTAAAAAATATATATTTTAATAATGTTGATATGTGGTTGAACGTAGAATGGATTTTAGTTTATTTTTGAATTAAGAGAGTTTTATTCGGAGTGAGCTGTCATCCTGAAACAAGTTCAGGATGACGACTCACCCTAATTAAAATATAAAATACAAAATTAAAAAGCTTTGAAAGTACTATGTAAGCCAAAAAAACGAAAGGGAGTGGAGATGGGAACACATAAATTTTTAAGCGATGATCATCGCCTAGCAAATCATCTTTCAGGTTTGCTACATAATGTCTTAAAATTTCATGAAGTTGATGGCCTTGCTGAAATAGTATTGCATGAATTGTGTCACGATAATTGTTTTGGTATCAAAAAGGCTACCTATCTTATTGATAATCCAGATTTTAATCAGTTAGTAGGTGCAGCTGGTTTTTGTAAACAAGAATGCTGCCAGCACAAACACGACTTGTGGGATGGCCCTCATACATTTAAAAAAGATATGGAAAAGGCTGAATTTCATAATGTAGTTAAAACGTTAATGAAGGATAGCTTTAAAAGACAAAATATCGATCTTAATAATTCAGAAACAATTTTGGATTTAGGACGTGGATTGGGAATGGAAAAGCCTAGATTTTTTTCTTGGACTATGAAGCATGGGAACCATGGTTTGTTGATTTTTGAACAAGGTGATAAACAAATTTGCGATTGGCGAGCTGGTATGCTTACTAACGCTTCGGCATTACTCAGCTTTTGCGGAATATAATTTTTGATTGATTCATTTTTGGGGTGGTAGCTACCAATTTTTTGGTGCGTTCTATTTTGCCGTATTCAGGCGAATAAAAGCCGTGTTGTAACTTAAAATTTAGGTTACTTTTAAGAGTGGCAATTACTTTTTCTTGGTGTTTTATAAGCCAATAACTATTTGTTTTTTGGTACAACTTTATTTGTGGATGAAGGGTTAGGTTGTGGGTTATTGGTTGATCTGCCGTTCGTACCCGTTCGACTTCGTGCTTTGCACTTTGCTCAGGGCGAACGGGGAACTGCTTTTGACCGTTCGCCCTGAGCGAAGTGTAGCCCTGGAAAGGGTGAAACTGAGTCGAATGGGTACGAACGGATTTTATACTGTTCCAATCTTTAATTATTAATGTATTGTTATCAAAAATTAACTTACGAAATAACTTACAATCCCCCTCCATTTTAAAATCTTCAACTTCAACAAAACCATCTTCTTCTTTTATTCTCGCGGTATCTTTTTGTTCAGCAATGTTTAATCCAAATAAATCTTGGTTATACAAATCATCTTCTTGAATCCAAAAAGTATTATGATTTTTTATTGAACGAAAATAATTACGCCACAACGGGTTTGCGGTGTAAAGATAACTGCCGGGGTCAACTAATATAGGTATGTTATTGATACTTAAAGTAACGGAGAGTGCATCTTGATGAAAATGTCCGGATGGTTGTTTTTTTGAATACGTTGGGTGGCGGTATGTTATGTGCCAGTTTTTGTTTTTTAGGATGGTTAGACCGAAGTCGGAGTATTTACAAAACCGTTCATGGTGAGTGCCCGA
>CAZFDQ010000194.1:0-1681 GCA_964518205.1 uncultured Pseudomonadota bacterium
AACGATTTTTATTGTCTAACTATTTACTGCAACCCAATATGGAGATGATCAAGCTGACAATTATAGCCAACAGCAAGTCCGACCGAGCTCAAGAACAAAAACAAATTTCGGTCAACCTGGATTTATTTCGGATTTATGTTCGCATCGCCAAAGACACTAATTTTTTATCGATTAAAAAATATAGTATCGTAGCGGGAAAAATTAATGAAATTGGTAAATTGTTGACCGCTTGGACCAGGTCAAACAAAATTTAATTTCGTTTCTTTTTTGGAAAAATTTTTGGAATAATTATCCCGTTTATTTTTACCCCTCCGCTTTTAAGTCTTTCATGCTGGGAATATTGTAAAAACCCTTTAAAGGAATTTCTTGATATCTTAAGTTTCGTTTGCAAGGCTACGATCTTATTTACCAATTCCTCTACATTAGTGTCTATTATTTGATTGCTTTCAAACAAGGTCATTTGGCCTGTTCTTTGTTTTTCTTTGAGCTGAGTTTTGTATTTTATAAGCTTTTTTAACCTCTTTTTGTGCCTTTTTTTATATCGTCTTAGAGTTTTTTTGCGCTTGGTTATGCCGATAGGCTTCATCATAAATCCGACAAAATCTAAACCTCGGTCTGCTCGAAAAATATTGGATTTTTGGGGATGAAGTTGAAGGTTTAAATTATTTTCAAGAAAGTTTTTTATTTGATTTCTTAGTTCTAACAAATAATCTTTATTGGATGAAAGAATAACAAAATCATCCATATAGCGAAAGTAGTTTATTTCTCCAAGTTCTTTTGTGACGAAGATATCTAGGGGATGGAGATAAATATTGGCAAAGAGTTGAGAGGTCAGATTACCAATAGGGATACCTTTTCCCAATGAATCTTGATAGGAATTAATGATTATCTTTAAGAGTTTAAGCGTTTTGGAACATCTGATTGATTGCGCTACGAATTTTATCAAAATCTGATGATTAACATTAGCAAAATAACTTTTAATATCACACTTTAAAACATAAAATCCTGCTTGTTTTTCGGCCATTATTTTATAACAAGCAGATGCTTTCAGCAAACAAAGATGAGTGCCCTTTCCTTTTCTACAAGCAAAGGTATTGGGTGTAAATTGTCGATCAAAAACCTGCTCGATGATATTGATAATGGCGTGGTGGACAATCCGATCAATCAGGGCGGGCGCAGAAATTTGTCTTACCTTAGGTTCATAAACCAAAAATTGATGATATTGCTTTGGTTTATATGTTCCGTCTTTTAATTGCTTTCCAATACCAATAAGCCGGTCTTCAAAATTCAGTTCAAATTTTAATAGTTTTATTCTTGTTCTCTTGTTTTTTCTTGCTTGGTAATAAGCTCGAAGAAGGTTTTTAAAGGAGGTAATTTGTTTAAACATTTTCCTTGGTATGAATGCAAAAGGGCAGTTTTTTAATTCAAACTTGGTTCAAAACTGCCCCGTCGCTTTCTTTATCCCCCGACATAACGTCGGGGGGAAACATCTCAAGCTTGTAATTAATTATGGCCCTGTTTTGGCCAACTAGATAATTTCATATTTAACCTAACCGGCCAAAAATCACGCCGAGCTTAATTACTCACGGGGCAACAGCACACCGGAAGCCAATATTGTTGTTGTCAGAGTTACCCGGAGCATTGTTCAAATTGAGTGTGAACACCCCGGCATTGGAACTGT
>CAZFDQ010000195.1:0-1842 GCA_964518205.1 uncultured Pseudomonadota bacterium
TTCTATGACAAAAAAGTTATGGAGATTTTTTTTCTGGATAACTCTCACGATGGCGAGAATTTTCTTTTTCTCCATTTTTTTCGGTTCAAAGAAGCCAATGAGAAAAAATCCATCAGCTTCAAACCTTGTCCAGTTTTTCGACTGGAGATCCAAACTCCGGCCGGAATCCGGTATTGTCTTAATCAGGTCTCTCAGGAATTTTTCTTCCTGATCTTTATTTATCTTAATGACCTGAACAGACAACGGCAGGGGCGGAGGACTCTCCGTTTTCGTTACCTTGATGGAAGTGGCGCATGATCCGAGGATCAGGGCCAACACTAAAACTAACATTTTTTTCATGCCCTTTCCTCTTTTTTGTTAGAAAATGAACGGATTAATTATTTAATGGGTCTGTCGCCGATTAAAGTTGCCGAAGGCAACTAAAAAGCGGCCGCAAGGCCGCTCGGAAACAAAAAGTTATTCACATTTTACAATAGAAAAAAGGATTATTTTATGCTAAAATTAGAGTATAAGTAACTAATTATTAACTCTATTTTTATGGTAAAAAGTGAAAACAAAACAGTTAAATGGGTAACCACCACCGAGGAAGAAATAATTGAAAAAATGGTTGGAAGCGACCACCCATTTCGCCAGTTAAGCCAGATTATCAATTTTGCCGAAATAATTTCTCCCTATTATATTCTCTACAGTTATTTAGGCAAGGAGGGTATTGATATAATTAAAGGGTTTAAAGCGCTGATGATTCAATTTTGGGAAGATTATTCAGACAGAGAAATGGAAAGACTGCTAAAAGAGAATGTGGCGGTAAAATGGTTTTGCGGGTTTGGATTATTGGAGAAAACTCCCGACCACAGTTATTTTGGAAAATTGAGAAAGAGGCTGGGGACAAAAAATATCGCCGATATTTTTAACGAAGTAAATACGATATTGCGGAATAAAGGATTATTTGGCGATGTGTTTAAATTTATTGACGCTTCCGCTATTGTCACAAAAACAGCGTTATGGGAGGAGAGAGACAGGGCGATTAAATCGGGAGAGGAAAAATTGAACAATGAAAATGTCGCGAATTACGCGGTTGACAAGGAAGCGAGATGGGGAGCGAAATCAAAAAATAATATTTGGTTCGGCTACAAAAGGCATTGTTCGGTGGATATGCGATTCGGGCTGATAGACAAGTTGGCTGTTACTCCGGCAAATGTGTTGGATCCGCAAGCGCTGTCTGATATTTGTCCGGAAAATCAAATGGTGTTTATGGATAAATTATACGATACTAAAAAAGTGAACTTTATTCTGGCGGCCAATGGTTGCGCTATTGGCACAATTAGAAAAAATAATAACAAAAATAAAAACCGCGATTTAGATAGATGGCGGTCAAAAATTAGGATGCCGTTTGAGGGTGTATTTTCCAAATTGAGGAAGCGGACGCGGTATCGCGGCCAGGTGAAAGTGTTATTTGAAAACTTCGCTTTGGCGCTTTGCCATAATTTGAAAAAAGCGATTAAAATTTTGCCCAACCCCATCGGGGCGTAAATGCCCCGCAAGGGATGATTGCGCCAGAAAAGCGGAAAAAGGGAATAAATAGAGATAAAAAGTTAACAAAAGTTAACCAAGGTTAAGATAAGTTGATTATTTTTTGTTAAATTTTTATGAAATTGGAGTTTGGCGACAGTGCCTTGAGGCTCTGGGCATCGCCTTAAACGGTCTCCATTGTAGCGGCGGCTTCTCGATTCATTTAAATGAGGAAAAAGGGCAAATTGAGATCGTCCAGGACCCATCGCATCATGATGGCGTCAACGGACGCCGAGAAATTTGCACATATTAAATGATAAAATAATATAAAAG
>CAZFDQ010000196.1:0-4062 GCA_964518205.1 uncultured Pseudomonadota bacterium
TTGTTTATCTTTGTTTATAACTATACCACCCGCACCAACATCTAAAGCCGATTCAATAAAACTATGTCCATCAATTTGCTTACCAACTAAAGCAATAAAGATTTCGTTTGGTTTTATTTGGCGATTATCTACAGCAAAGCCTGTGATCTTATTTTTGTTTATAAATTTAAAATTGGCATTTGGCAATGCCGTACGTAAATAGTATTGATTAAAGGTCATGGTTTATTTATTTACACCCAAAACTTGCAGCCTTAGGGAACATACTGCGCAACTTGCCCTCCAAGCGAAGGAGGATTGGGTTACCTCAAAATTGCATGGCTACCACCATGCTTAAGTTTATTTTTTTTATCCCTAACAAATATATATGCACCACTATAATAACACGCTTTACATCAATTAAGAATTAAAAAGTTTTGCAAATATGCTATAATGTACCAGTAATAAAAAATCAGTTATAAGTTAAATGGTTATTACTATGATGGTACAAAAATATAAAAAAGAAATAATTAATATAATCCATAAATATCTACCAAATGCAAAAATCTATTTATTCGGTTCCAGAGCAAGAAAAACCCATAGCCAGGGAGCAGATATTGATCTTGCTCTTGATTCAGGAGAAAAAATAGAATTTCTTACATTATTTAAAATCAAAGAAGAAATAGAAGAAACAAATTTACCTTTATTTGTTGATTTAGTAGATATAAACGATAGTGATAAAGAATTTATTGAAGAAATAAGTAAAGATTGGATTTTATGGGAAAATTAGAAAAAAAATATACAACAATACTTAAAGCACTAATAGCTTTACAAAAAAGTATTATCAGTTATCAAAATGGCATAAAAGTAGCTGATAAAACCGATTTTTATAAAGATGTTTATGGAGAAAAAGAAGAGTTTTTAAATTCTTTACGGGACTCAATGATTCAAAGATTTGAGTTTTCAGTTGATTTAATATGGAAATTTTTAAAAAGCTACTTAGAGGAAAAAGAAAAAACAATTCCGGAATCTAACACCCCTAGGTCCATTTTTAGAACCATGTGTAATTCTAAATTAATAACAGAAAAAGAATCCGAAACTCTTCTAGATATGGTAAGCAATAGAAACAAAACTTCTCATATCTACAAAGAAGAGATTTCGGATTTCATTGCTAAACAAATTCCAAACTATTATAAATTGATGAATAATATCATCTCAAGAATACAATCCTAATCATGCAAAACACGTCGCGGCTTGCTTCCTTGCGCTGGAGCAAGAATGCCATCCATTTCAAGTTTTTCTATAATTCTTGCTGATCTATTAAAACCAATTCTATATTGACGCTGCAACATTGAAATAGAAATTTCATCCTTCGTTTTTACAAATTCCAAAATCTCTGGGTAAAGCTCATCTTCCAACTCTTCAACTTCTTTTTGATTTAAACTTTGCAACTCTTCTTGCAGGTCTAAATACTGTGGTTCTTGTTGCGCGCGAAGATGCATTGTTAATTTTTCGATATCGTTGTGCGAAACATAAGCACCATGAATTCGCATCAAGTCTGAAGAAATAGAATTCATATAAAGCATGTCGCCCCTGCCAAGAAGCTTTTCGGCACCAGCACAATCAACAATTGTTCTTGAATCAATTTTTGAAGAAACACGGAATGCAACACGGCTAGGAAAATTAACTTTAATCAAACCGGTTAAAACATCAACCGATGGACGCTGAGTTGCAACAATCATATGAATTCCTGCAGCACGTGCCATCTGCGCAATCCGCGCAATCTGCATTTCTACATCTTTTCCTGCAACCATCATAAGGTCGGCAAGTTCATCTATCATTAAAACAATAAATGGCATTTCCCGTTCAAGCGTCCGTTCGCCCTGAGTGTTTTGCGAAGCAAAACGTATCGAAGAGTCTTCTTGAGCGGAACAACCATCCTTCATCAATTCCCTGTATTCAATAATATTACGTACCCCCGCCTCTGCCATTTTGTCGTACCTGCGTTCCATTTCTTGAACAAGCCACTTTAATACAGGAGCAGCAGTTCTTGGGTTTGTAACTATTGGAAACAAAAGGTGTGGAATATCTGCATAAGGTGCAAACTCCAATCTTTTTGGATCGATTAAAATTAACTTAAGTTCATCTGGTTTTAATTTGCAAAGCATGCTAACAAGCATTGCATTCAAACCAACAGACTTACCAGAACCAGTAGCACCTGCAACCAAGAGGTGTGGCATTTTAACAAGATCTGTTACAATTGGGCGACCAACAATATCAACGCCAAAAACTAATGGTAGATTTCCATCAAAGGTTTCAAACTCATCACAGTTAACAATATCAGAAAGAAAAACACTTTGTCGTAAATTGTTTGCAATTTCAAAACCTACAACGCTTCTTCCTGGAATTGGCGCAATTATGCGAATACTAACAGCCTTTAAAGCCAAAGCAAGATCATCTTCCAAAGACATGATTTTGCTGATTTTGCTATCTATCTCTGGCTTGTATTCAAAAAGTGTAATAACAGGCCCCGGGCGCACAGCAACAACGCTTCCTTTGATACCAAAGTGCGATAACTTTTCTTCAAGCTTTTCCGCACGAAACTTGCACTCTTGCTCTAATTTTTTTTTATCAATGTCTTGAGAACTTGCAGCTCTGAACATACGCAAATCAGGAAGGGAATATTCTATTTTGGGTTGAACGTTTTTGTGTGAAATTGATCCTGAAACAAGTTCAGGATGACGACTTTGATCTAAAATATTTGTTGAAAAAATTGTGTTTGGTAAAAATCTAAGTTTAAAAGCTCCAAGAGGTTTTGCATACAAAGTTGTGTGTATTTGTTTATCTTGAAAACGATCAATAAAACCCTTCGAGATGCTTCGCTCCTCAGGCTGATCGGGGCGAACGGATTCATTATCTTCTTTTTTAAAATCATCTCCTGCTCGCCCAGAGCGAAGCGTTAGCGGAGTCGAATGGGTACGATCGTCACTCTCATTTATAAAATCTTCTAACGCTTTAAAAACATCTTCATCTTGTTCTTGCCGCTCAATAGAACCCTTCGACTCGTTATCTTGCTCAGGGTGAGCGGTATTTTCTTTCTTCTCAAAATAAATAAGCTTTTCTTCTTCTCCAGATCCACCTCCACTCTTCTTTTTTCTATGGAACAACCATCTAAAAAATTGCTTAATTTTTTCCCATAAAGTCTTGCACATACTCAAAAAAAGTTCCCATAACTTTTTACCAACAAAAATTAAAAGATGCAAAAGATAACGACCTGCAATACGCAGCATTTTTAAAAGAAACTGTGATACGATTCTTAAAACTTTAAAAATCGAGACTCTAAACAAAATAATTAAGCAAATTAAAATAATCGTAACCAATAAAACTTTTGTCCCTATCGGGCCTAAGTACGAACGTACAAAGCCAAAAGTCCACTCCCCAACCCTTCCACCAGGAAAACTTTTTGTAAAATCAAGTTCAAACGCTTTTAAAAGCGCAGCACTTGAAAATAGTAAAATAACAAAAGTAAAAAGTCTGTCCCGCTCAGCTTTAAATGACCTTCTTAAAAAAAATAAAAATGAACTAAAAATTAAAAAGATTAAAAAAACATATGCAGCACTTCCAAACAAATAAAGGCTTATGGCCGAAAAGTTTGCACCAAACCACCCGCACCAGTTTGCATAAGGTTTTGCCTGGCTTGTAAAATAAAACCACGATTTATCAATTGGGCTGTAAGAAAATAAAGAAAGAACTAAAAGAATTGACAATGCAAACAATAAGATCCCAAAGACCTCTTTTTTATAAGTAAAAATTTTGCTTTTTGGTTTTGATAGCTTTAAATATTTATAATTTTTCTTTTTTGAAAACATTACACTCTCCTGGTTTGTTTATATAAATCCCTCACTTTAAATAGCTTATACACCTCATCCAAAATTTTCTAGAAAACCAAAAAACAACAACTCAGTTTATAAGAACACAAAGGGGTGCTGTGTAAGCAAGCTCTTTTTTTTGCCCTTATGGGGCAAAGAATACTACCTCAACAAAATCGTCACCACCACCGGCAGCAGCATATAAAAAGCAAACCTC
>CAZFDQ010000197.1:0-5489 GCA_964518205.1 uncultured Pseudomonadota bacterium
AAAGAACTATTTTAATAACCAAAAACTAAATACCAATATTACGGTAAACAATATTACCAATTGGTTGAAATAACGGTCAATAAAATTCTTGATCTGTGAGCCCCATATATGAATGGTTCCTGCCAGAAGGAAGAATCGAGCGCCTCTAGAAATTAGAGAAAAAACAATAAATGGAATTAAGGGTAAATTACAAAAGCCGGCAGAAAGGGTAATTGCTTTATATGGTAATGGTGTAAACCCAGCAATTAAGACAGCCCAATTCTGATAAAGCTTATATTTAAGTACTGCTTGATTAAAGGCACTTTCAGAGATAATCCAACTAATCATTTTTAGCCCCACGCTTTTCCACATTAAAGATCCGATGGTATAACCAAAAATGCCGCCAGCAACAGAAGAAATTGTTGCAACAGCCGCATAAAAAAAAGAACGTTTATTATTAGATATGCAAAATATGATTAATAATGGATCAACAGGAATAAAAAAAACGGCTTCTATAAAAAATAGAACAGCAAGCCAGATATTTGCATATCCAGAATCTACCTTGTTGCCCATCCAGTCATAAATTTTTCTTATTGGTTTCATTATAAATTCTTTTCTACTTTTCCAACAAAACTTTCAAATGATTTTCCAACTGATCAATAGAAATACGTTCTTGTTCTAGAGTATCACGATTTCTAGCGGTTACCTTTTCATCTTCTAAAGAATCAAAATCGAATGTAAAACATACTGGGGTTCCTATTTCATCTTGTCTTCTGTAACGCTTTCCAATTGATCCAGCTTCATCAAATTGAACTCTAAAGCCAGCTTTTTTTAATTTGTGATAAATTTTAAAAGCAGGTTCTTTTAGTTTTTTCATCAAAGGTAAAATAGCAGCTGTAACAGGTGCTATTTTTGGATTTAATCTTAAGCTTATTCGTTGTTCGCCTTCAACTATATCTTCATGATAAGCATCAAATAAAAGAGTTAAAAATAATCTATCTACACCAACAGAACATTCAACAACATAAGGAAGATAAGATTCTTTTGTTTCTTGATCAAAGACAGAAAGATCTTTTCCGGAATGTTTTGAATGTTGAGATAAATCATAGTTTGTTCTGTTTGCAATTCCTTCAAGCTCTTTCCAGCCGAATGGGAAATTGTATTCAACATCTATACAACATTTTGAATAGTGTGCAAGTTCGTCTTTTTTGTGATCCCGCAATCTTATTTTTTCAGGAGTTAAACCAATTTGGTGATAGAATTTTTTTCTACGCTGCACCCATTCATCAAAAAAACTATCTGCTTGATCTGGTTTGCAAAAAAATTCTAATTCCATTTGTTCAAATTCGCGCATTCTAAACAAGAATTGTTTTGGTGTGATTTCGTTTCTGAATGCTTTACCAATTTGTGCAATTCCAAAAGGAATTTTAACTCTACTACTAGAAAGTACATTTTTAAAGTTAATAAAAATTGCTTGTGCTGTTTCTGGTCTTAAATATGCAATTGAAGATTGATCGGCAATAGCTCCAAGTTGTGTTTTAAACATTAACTGAAATTGCCTTACCTCGGTCCATTTTTTAGTACCACAAGAAGGGCAAGGTTTTTCTAAATCAAGTTCATCAGCACGAAATCTTTTTTTGCAATTTTGGCAATCTATCATTGGGTCACTAAAATTTTCAACGTGACCGGATGCTTGCCATACAGCTTGGGGACCTAAAATTGAACCATCAAGAAAAACAATTTCTTCTGGTCCTAGTCTCATATTTTGTAGCCATAAATTTTTAATATTTTGTTTTAATTGTGCTCCCATTGGGCCAAAATCATAGACTCCATTTAGTCCGGAATATATTTCTGCGCTTTGATAAACAAAACCTCTTCTTTTACACAGGGATACAATTTTTTCAAGAGTGACTTCAACAGACGCCATTTTTTTAATCCTTCAATTAAGATTGATATTTTTGAGTGCTATTTATAAGTGTTTACAATGATTATACCATGGGTAAAATAAATAAAAAATTAGTTGTTGTATTTGGTAAAGATTATACATTTTGAGGGAAAGGATATGTATTTTCTTGACAAAATTTTAGCTTAAACTAGAGTAGATAAACCTATTATTGGTGGGGATTGAAGAGTAGATAAATTTTATTATTTGTTCAGAGTTTTAAGCCGAAAGGATTACTATCGATGACTAATAACAAGAGGCTTTTACTAATGTTTTTAACCGTATCATTGGTAGTTTTGAATTTTGCTACAGCTACTATTTTACGGTCAGGAAAAAGAATTGGACAAGGCGGAAAATTTTTTTGGACTACACCTTTACATAAGGCTGTTGAATTTGGTGATTTAGATAGATTAGAAAGGTTATTAAATCAAGGTAATGATATAGATTTAAGAGATAAAAATGGTTCAACTCCTTTACATGTAGCTATTTTTAATTTACAAATTCCAACTATTAAGTTTCTTATAAAACGAGGAGCTAATGTTGATGCTCAAAATAATCAAGGGAAGACTGGGTTACATTTGCTTGCGGATTATCAAAGGGATGAGGAAGATGGAGAAATTACGAGGCTTTTTGTAAAGTTAAATAGAGTTGTTGAGATTTTATTAGACAATGGTGCGCATGTTAATCTTAGAGATAAAAGAGGGCGGACTGCTTTGCATGTGGCATCTGCAAGTGGTAATTATAGTGTTATCAGATTGCTTTTGATATATGGTTCAGATATTTCTGCTATAGATGATGAGAAAAAAAATACATTGCATCTTGCAGTTGAAAGAAACAATAAGTTTATTGTTAAAATGCTTTTAGAGTATGCTGTGAAAAATGTTTTTGATTTGACCCTTTCGCAAAGACTTTTTGATTATAAAAAGTTTGTTAATGCCCAAGATAATTTAGAACAGACTCCTTTGCATGTTGCTTGTTATCAAGGAAATCCTGAGGTTGTGTGGTGGCTTTTGGCGTATGATGCAGATCCTAATGCCACTTATCACTCTTTTGATTTTGAATGTGATAAAAACACTCCATTGCATGAGGTTGCTCGTTCTTCTATGGGACATGAACAGGATTTAGTTGATTGTGCATTGTATCTTTTAGAACATGGTGCAAGACCAGAGGATAAAAATACTTATGGACTTGCTCCTAAAGCTGTTGCACAAGAATGGAAGCATTTTGATGTGGTTCGCTTTATTGATAATTGGATTGATGGGCGTAAAAACAAAAAATGTAGTGCTAATGCAACAAAAAAGAAAAGATAAATAGACTTTATAGTCTCTTTGTTTGTTGCATTAATTCTTTGTAATAAAATTTATTTCAGGCGTTAGTTTTTTGTTTTCAATTTGTTCAAATTCTTTTGGAAGAATAAAACCTATTAACAATGTACTAGCATTTGGTTGAAGGGTATATTGTGTTGCGTTGCTAGATATTTTTGAACCGATCCAATCTCCAAATTCGTAACTTAAATAACTAATAATAGTTGCAATAATCATATAGAGTGGGACCCGTTGTGTTAATATTTTTAACCAGCTATAATTTGGATTTTCAAAACAAAGTATTCCTATTGGTATTCCTAACATAGGTACGATACTAAGACTTTTTTGTATGATTTCTTTTTCAAATTTATTTCCTGTTTTAAATGTAACATTATTAAAACAAAAAGCTTCATCTATTTCAATTGTATCTTGTGAATTATTAGTAATAGTTATATATACAGGAATATTTCCAAAAGTTTTTAGCTCAGGCTCTCCTATTTTGAATATTTCGCATGTTATTTTTTTATTTGTTGCAGCTTGTATTGCTGAAACAAATAAAGCGGCAAAAAATAAAACGAATAATAACTTTTTATAAGAAGAGTTGTATGTATTTTCTTTTGTCATGATTATATTTCCATTTACTTGAAAAAATAATATGGGATTTTTTAGCCCCTCCATCAAAAACTATATATAATTGTAAGGACTACAGTATTTTTTTCAAATGCCCCCCCTGTATAAGAATACTTGAAAATATATATTTTTATTTATGCGCTATTGATGTCTATAAGGAATATTTACTTAAATTGTGATTATATAAACCTTTTATTTTTGGTAAAATAAGTATTATGAATGAAATAATTTTTTTATTACACATCATTACTGTTATATCTTTTGCCTTGGTTTCTCTTTTTATAGGAAGATGTGCTTTGGTTTCTTTTGTTTGTCTGCAGGGCATTTTGGCTAATATTTTTGTTGTAAAACAGATACGCTTGTTTGGTTTAGATGTTACTTGTGGGGATGTTTTTATTGTCGGAGCGATTTTGGGTTTGAACCTGTTGCAGGAATATTATGGTAAAAAAATAGTAAAAAATGCCATTTTAATAGGCTTTTTAGGTATGGTTTTTTATCTTGTTATGACTAAGTTTTTGCTTTTTTATGAACCAAACTCTTTTGATTTTACCCATAAGTTATTTGAGGGGATATTTCAATTTTTGCCAAGAATTACAGCAGCTTCGATTTTTGTACATTTTTTAATTCAGGTTCTTAGCTATTGGTTTTATGGTTTTTTGAAAAATGCTTTTGCTGGTAACTATCTTGTTGCAAGAAATGCCTTTGTTTTGTTAAGTACTCAGCTTTTGGATACCATTTTATTTTCGTTTCTTGGGCTTTATGGCATTGTTGGTTCCATCTTAAGTGTTATTATTATGAGTTTTACGATAAAGGCTATTGTTGTTTTAGTTTCAGCTCCGTTTATTTCATTTTCTAAAGTTTTTGTAAGGCAGGGAAAGAATGAACAAATTTAAGTTTGAAGTTTTGTATAAATCAAAAAAATCTCGAGCCAGAGTGGGGCGGATTTATACACCTCATGGAATAATTGATACTCCTGCTTTTGTTGCAGTTGGAACCAATGGAACTTTAAAAGCGGTTGATAATAAACTTGTAGATGAGCTTGGTTTGCAATTGATGTTTGCAAACACGTATCATCTTTTACTTCAACCTGGCACAAAGTTAATAAAAGATGCTGGCGGTATTCACAAATTTGCTAATCGAAAAAATCCAATCATTACTGATTCGGGTGGTTTTCAAGTTTTTAGTTTAGCTTACGGTGGCGTTTATGAAGAATTGAAAAGTAAGGGAACAAAAAAATACGAAAGCACCGTTGCAAAAATTACAGAAGAAGGCGTAATGTTTCGTTCCTACAGGGATGGTAGAAAGATTTTGTTAACGCCAGAAAGTTCTATTGCGGCGCAAAAAGAGATAGGTGCTGATGTTATAGTAAGTTTTGATGAGCTTCCTCCTTATCATATTACCCCACAGAAATTAAAAAGATCTTTAGAGCGAACACATCGTTGGGAAAAGCGTTCTCTTGATGCACACCTACAAAATCCGCAAGACCAAGCTTTATATGCTGTTATTCATGGTGGAATAAATAAAGATTTAAGAAGAAAAAGTTGTGAGTATTTATCAAGTTTGCCGTTTGATGGTTTTGCAATTGGTGGAAGTGTTGGCAAAAACAGGCAAGAAATGCTTGAAATGCTTGAGTT
>CAZFDQ010000198.1:0-11171 GCA_964518205.1 uncultured Pseudomonadota bacterium
TAACAAATCCAAAAAAATAATATTGGGGAGTAGTGTAATGGTAACACGCCAGTCTTTGGAACTGGTTACTCTAGGTTCGAATCCTAGCTCCCCAACCAGAACGGGCACCCCAAGCGACCGATGTACCTATTTTATCCCCATATTTCTTGCTAAAACCCCCTTTCAAAACCAAGAATTCGAACCACTTTTTACCCTCAAAAATACCCCGTTCGAATCCGGCTTCTACTAGGCATTTTTATGCTTTCTTACTGGTAACCCGGTGATTTTTTGCTAAAATTTAGCTTGAAAAAATAAAGATTGGTTTAGTTGATAGAAAAAGAAAAATCATAAAATGCCCAAGGTGTGGCAAAACTAATATTGAAATTAAAAAAGAGATGTTGAATCAGGTGATGAAGGGGTAATGCCTTTCCGACCGCCTGAAAAACTAGTAAAACATAAAGATTGTAGACATGAGTTTGGTTATGCTGAATAAAACCGTTTAAACTTATCTTAAAACAAGCGAATTAGTTAAATAAGGGGTTGACAAAAAAAACAATTAGAGCAGTTTTTATCCTACCGAAATATAGAGAATTACTTTCTTGATTATTACTATATAAGTAAAACCATAATAAAAAGTTATTCAATCTTATATCTCATCCGTCGTAGGTAAAAAAATATATTCGAACTTATGAAGGTTAGGAAACTAAACAATCTTTACCTAAAAGCAATAAAAGATGTTCGTTTATCGATAACTAAAAGATTTGAAAAATCATCTAAAATAAAAAGCGGTAGCTTCTTAATTAGAGGAGAAGACGCCTCAGTAGCTATAAATCACCTCCAAAATTTATTGGAAAATGAAATAAAATGTGTTGCTTCTCAATTTAATCACTTCGGTCTGCTTTTAGCCCTACATCATATAATTCCCCCTGTTCCAATTCTCCCAACACACACGCACTTTATAGGCGACTCTCAGGAAAAATTTATCCTAGCGATAATGGCTGCCATGAAATATGCTGGTGGGCCTAATTCGAAATACACTTTTTCCGCAAAGGAGTATCTTTCCAAGCCTCAAAACGCTCTGTCTTTTTCAATGAGACCGGAAACTATTAGCATGGTATTAAAATTTGAGGAGTTAATAAATATCTTTTTTGAAGAGCAAAAACAATACCGTCTAGCACAAAAAGGCGCCAGAGTAAAAATAGACTTTTCAAAACGTATTCCTTTTAGGGCCGTACCCTCAGTATATTTAAGCCGCGCGGCCCACGAGTATGATGACAGATGTATTAACGAGATAAAAAATAATTTTCTGTCACAGCTGGGAGGCTATAGTCCAGTTATTTTAGAAAGAGACTCGAAATTGAAAATCCCGTTAGTTAATATTAATTGGAAGGAAATTGAAGACTTTAATAAAGCACCCTCTTTAATTCACTGGATCAACGCTATTCCCATTTATGGCTCTTTATTTTTACTGAGAGAGGAATTACAAGCACAATTTAACAATGAAGTACACCTAGAAGATATTATTGCTTTTCTTTTATGCTCTTTCCGTATATTGCAAGAAATGCAAGAAGACGGAGAAATACTATTTGGCTTAGGTTATGATTTTACCACCACAGAAAGATTTCTCAATTTTATATCAGAGTGCGCACCTAGTAATTATTGCAATTTACTAAATCAAGCCTGGGAGAATTTTGGCGATACAACAGAGCCAATAATTATATTAGAATCTTTAGATAAAAATTGGTGGCAAAAAAACGGTAAAAAAATTTTTGACTACTTATCCATTAACGAAAACAAGGCTAAGAGTATTAACTTAAAAACACTTACTCCTTCAACCTTCCTGTTTAATCTTGAATCAGAAAATGTTGTTTTTTTCGCGTACAACACAATAACTAACTTTTTGATAAATTTATGGAGGCCTATTAAAAAGGGGGGTAATTTTCTGAAATTAAAGGGGGACGATTTTGAGGTTGCTGTAAATAACCAACTACTTAATTTAAAAGGCACCAAGCAAATATGGAAAACTAGTAAAAGATTAAAAGGTTTAAGATCAAAAAAAGAAACGGATTTAGATGTTTTTATTGGAAAAGACAGTTTCGCCTTTGCAATTAGCTGTAAAGCCTTCTACCTTAGCGAAAAATATTTAGAAGGAGAGGGCCAACAGTACTACGAAAAATGGATAGATGCCATAAAATGGCTTAGGGAAGTGGAAGAAGTTGGCAAATTTATCTCGATAAGGAAAAACAATTCACCTTTTTTACCAAATAAATATAAATATATAGTACCCATTGTCTGTACAGGTAGTCCTATTTACGTTTGGGAAGAAATCTCAAATTTAAGACTTCCTAATGGTACTCCTAGAATTTGTACTATAAGTGAACTTCAATTATTTATTGCTAGCTTGGAAAAACACAAAGAAAAACTAATTAAATCTGATTACACAATTAAATTATAGGGATAGCGCGATTTTAGACTGGCATACTTTATTATCCGGGATATAGGACCCTAGCACACTGTCCAGTTATAAGGACTGAAGTGTTACAGACCTGCAAGCTCAACCAGAACGGGCACCTAAGGTGACCGAGATGCCTAAAATATCCCTATTTACCTTGCTAAAACCCCACTTTCAAAACCGAGAATTCGAACCGCTTTTTATCCTCAAAAATACCCCGTTCAAATCCGCATTCTACCTCGAAAAAATAGCCAAAAAGTAGGGTTTTCTCCCAATGGTAAAATATTGGTATGAATAACTATAAGCCAACTAGAGAAGATGCCGAAGAAATTAAAACTTGGCTAACGCGTTCAAGTTTAAAGAACTTGAAATCTGTTTTTGATTCAAATTATTTCAAAGCGGTTAATGCTCAAATCAAAAGCATGGAAAAACGTTGGGCTTGTGGACCAATAAACTCAATTTCTTCTGTTTCGTCGGCCTCGACATCGCCGAAAGAGACTGTCTACCTGTTCTAATGACCGCGAAAGGGCTTATTGTGACAAATGGGGGAGCGCTATTTATCTTCCGGATTGACTGTCCGAGCAACTACACCAACTTTCAAAAATCTACCCCCTGAGTCTTTTTTATATTCTATATCTTCCTATGTTTCTAATGATTTTGTCTTTTGATTATCAATATATTCAACTTACTTCTCCAATATATAAAACAGGTGCCCTTCAAATATTGTTCTTCTTATTTTGCCTATCGAATAGTCAACCGGTATTTCTTTTATAATTTTTAAGCCCGATTTTTTTAAAAGCCTTCTTGTTTCAAAAGGTGTAAAAAAATGACAGGTCGAATCTAATACTATTTTTGGGTTTATTGTTATTTGATAGCTAAAATCTCCATTTTTAGAAGTCGGTTTAATTACATCTTTTATTAGGTTGCCAGCAACCTTTTTAAATCCGTAGTGTCTAACATTATATCTATTGCTGATATCAAGAAATAATCTGCCCCTTTGAGCAAGTAAGCTTTGTATGTTTCTAAGTGCGCTCAATCGCTTCCTGCTGTGTGGAATATGTCCTAATACATTCCATAAACATAAAATAACATCAAATCTCCCCCTATCGCTTATCAGGCCTGACCCTGAAATGTCACACAGCTTTACTTTAATTCTTAAGTTTTTGTATTTTTTAGCCAAAGTGATCATCTCAGAACTGTTGTCTATCATTAATAGGCGCTCCCCTTTAATTTTATCGAAAAGATACTTCCCCCTTACACCATCGCCACAACCAACGTCTAAAATGTTTGCTTTATTATTTGGGAGATTCTCTAATATTAATTTATTTACAGAGCGCAAGTATGCACTCTTTTTTCTAGAATATAATTGGAAATACGGAGCAAATTTGTTATATAATTCTTTTGAATTAACCATACTCTATGAATGATACACCAAAACACCTTTTCATTGCTACAAAAAATGAAAAAAAGTACAAAAGCATTTCCAGATCATTAAATTTGATCGATAAAAATATATTGGTGCAAAAAATAAATGAAACAGTTCCTGATTGCAGAGAAATCGGTTCAGATTCTCATGAGAACGCAAAAATCAAAGCAAAACACTTCCACTATTTTACAAACGAGAATACTCTGTCAGAAGACGACTCTATCTTTTTTGATAATCTTCCTAAACAGGATCAACCGGGTCATCTTGTCAAGAGAAAACCAAATAAAACCATCAACAAAAAAGAATTTTGGGAGCATTTTATTAAAAATAATAATTTAAAATCTGGTAAATTGATAAAACATTTCTGCCTGATAACAAGAACAGGAAAAATTAATCATTGCAAAGTCAAAATACCGTTTACGGTCAAATTTTCAGACAAAGCCGCTAATTTCATCAATCCACTTAATAATTTCATGATCCCCAAAGGATTCAAAAAAACATTTGCAGTTATGAGTAAAGAAGAGAAAATCAAATTTAGCAAAGTATATATATGTCCAAAACTAGCTGTGTTGCTTAATAATTTAAATTAAAAAGTTGAGTTCTAAATAACTATAAGATATAATTTACCAAAATGACGAACGAGCCTCAAAATATCTATGTTTCGATGACTAGGGACGGCTATTATGCCTTGGAACTTCTGTTGAAAAATAAAAAGAGAATAGATGAAATAATTAGCCTTCCCAAAGGCAAGTCTAGTAATGTTTGCGACTATATTAATTTTGAACCACTGGTGAAAAAATTTGGGGTGAAAATTACCTACACCGAAAACGTTAATAAATTGTCGGGCATGTTTCGTCAGAATAGACCTAATGTAATAATAGCAAATGGATGGTCTCAGCTCCTAAGGAAAGAGCTTCTCGACACCGCTGTTAACGGATGTGTGGGCACTCATCCCGCTCTTCTTCCCAAAAATCGAGGACGCGCCCCAGTGCCTTGGCATTTTATTAATAAGGAAAAATATGGAGGAGTTACTTTATTTTATTTGGAAGCAGCTTGTGACAGTGGACCAATAATTGATCAAGCAAAATTCAAAATTAGGGATAATGATAATGCAAGTTCTTACTATCAAAAGATTACAAATCTTGGCGCAAAATTGCTACTTAAACATTTTGACTCAATAGTAAACGGTTCCGCAAAAAGTAAAGCTAGGCCTCAAGATCATCTCAGGGCAACATATTTATTAAAAAGGAGGCCTATTGATAGTGAAATTGACTTCTCTGCAAAAAGCGCAAAAGAAATTCACAATATGGTTAGGGCTGTAAGCGACATCTATCCTTTAGTAAACTTCAATTATAAAAAACAAAAATTTCTTATTCTCAAATCTAGTTTGCCAACCCATGCTCCACGTTTTTCAGGAATACCGGGACAGATTGCTAAAATAACAAAAGATTATATCTGGATATTAGGAAAAAGTGGTATCATTGAATTTAACACTATTCTTAACGACAAAAGAGAAAAAGTGAAACCAAATGAGGTGTTTAGAGCAGGAGATGTTTTAAATGAATAACAAAAAAGTATTAATTCTAGCCGCACACCCAGATGACGAAGTGTTGGGATGCGGGGGTATAATTCAAAAGTATAAAAAGGAAAGTAACTCGAAAGTCTATGTTTGCATAATTACTGATGGATCAAGTACCCAATATCAGAAAAATATAAAAATTAGAAAGCAAAAAAATGAGGAGTGCCAAAAAGCAAACAGGCTCCTTGGGGTTAACGAAATTATTCGTTTGGATTTTCCAGATATGAACTTAGATACAGTCCCTCATTTTAAATTAAATCTCAAAATTGAAGAAATTGTGGAAAAGATTAAGCCAAATGTATTATTTACCCATTCTTCAATAGACATAAACAAAGATCATTTTTTAATCAATCAATCAACAGCGGTGATAACACGACCAGGCAAGTCTTATTTAGAAAAAATATACGAATACGAGGTTCTTTCTTCAACCGAATGGCAAAGAGATAGTGCTTTTATACCAAACACTTATGTGAATATAACCTCTTATATTAAAAAAAAGATTGAGTCTTTTAAGCAATACAAAACTGAAGTCAGGAAATATCCACATCCAAGATCGCCCGAAGGGGTAAAAATACTAGCTAGATATAGGGGCTTGCAGTCAGGATATTTATTTGCCGAAGCCTTTAAATTGTTAATGTCATACAAATGAGAATAAGAATTCCAGTAGCAAAACCATATATCGATGATTCGGACATAAGGGGTGTAGGCGAAGTCTTAAAATCCGGGATATTAGCCCTTGGCCCAAATCTTAAAAAGTTTGAAGAAGATTTTTCGAATTATTTAGGAGTAAAATATGCTTGTGCTGTATCAAGCGGTACCGCGGGCTTACACCTTGCCGTTAAATCTCTGGGTTTAAAAAAGGACGACGAAGTTATAACTTCTCCATTTTCGTTCGTAGCATCGTCAAATTGTCTGCTTTACGAAAATGTAAAACCGGCGTTTGTCGATATTGAAGAGGAAACTTTCAACATGGATCCCGAAAAAATTGAAAAAGCAGTCACGAAAAAAACAAAAGCGATCCTTGTCGTACATATATTTGGACAATCCGCACAGATGGGTCCAATTATAAAACTTGCTAAAAAATACAAATTGAAAATAATTGAAGATTCATGCGAAAGTGTTGGTTCCAACTACCAAAAAATTAAAACTGGGACGTTGGGAGATATAAGCGTGTTTGCTTTTTACCCGAACAAACAAATGACTACGGGCGAAGGCGGAATAATAACTACTAATCACAAAGACGTTTATGAATTATCTTTAAGTTTGAGAAATCAAGGAAGAAATCTCAATAAAGACTGGCTTACTCATGATCGTTTGGGCTATAACTACCGGATGGACGAAATGAGCGCCTCCTTAGGTGTGACTCAACTCAAGAAACTTGACTGGATGATAGCAGAAAAAGTAAAAATCGCATTTTTATACAATAAATACTTAGGCAATATTAAAAGTATTATATTGCCAAAAACAGCCAAAGGAAATACTCATTCCTGGTTTGTGTATGTTATTCGAATTACAAATGGAAAAAGGAACTATGTGATGAACACATTACTAAAGAAGAGTATACAAACAAAATCTTATCTTCCTGTTATTCATTTACAACCGTTTATGAAAAAAGAATTTGGATACAGGAAGGGGGATTTTCCGATTTCCGAAAAAGTATCTTCAGAAACTTTAGCCTTACCATTATATATAGGCTTAAAAGATGAAGATATCAAATTTGTTTGTGACAAAATAAAAAAGTTAATATGATTAAAAATCATAAAACATTTAACAATAAAATCGTGCTAGTCACTGGGGGTACGGGATCTATTGGCAGTGAGATTGTCAGGCAACTTCTTACCATGAATCCTAAACAAATAAGGGTTTATGCTCGTGGTGAATTTAAACATTTTCTACTGCAACAAGAATTACCAAACGAAAAAAAGATAAAATACATTGTCGGAGATATTAGGGATCCTTCACGAGTGCAACAGGTTGTAAATGGTTGTGATTTTATCTTTCATGCGGCCGCAATGAAACATATATCATTTTGCGAAAACAATCCAATTGAGGCAATTAAAACAAACATCATTGGATCACAAAATATTCTCGAAAGCGCCATTAAAAACAAAGTAAGTAATGTTATTGCTATTTCTACAGACAAAGCGGCTAATCCAACTACTTTTATGGGCAAAACAAAACAGATAGTGGAAGGTCTGTTTACGAGTCAGCATCCTGATTGGGAAAATAATAAAACAATTTTTTCTGTTGTACGCCTGGGCAACATTATGAATTCTAAAGGGTCCGTTGTTCCATTGTGGATAGATCAAATACACAAAGGTTTAAATATAACTCTAACAGACAAACGTATGACACGTTATCTAATGGAGGTAGACGAAGCGGCAAGGTTAATCATTGAGGCTAGCCTAGCATCTGAAGGCAGGGAGATTTTCGTTATTAGAATGCAAGATAAAAATATTTATAATTTGGCAAATGAAGTTATTAATAAGTACGGAAATGGAAAAAAAATAGGCATTAAGATTATCGGAAGAAGATATGGAGAAAAACTTAGAGAAGAGTTACTAACTAAAGAAGAGAAATCAAGATCAATAGAAACAAAAAACTACTATATAATACTTCCTAATGAAAAAATATTCGAGAAAAGACAAAACACATATGAACAACTTTTCTAAAAAGCTCATAGTTTTTCTTAGTGGTCCGATGCGCGGTGTCCCAAGAGCAGAAGGGATTGCTTGGCGAGAGAGAGCGGGCAAGCTTCTTGGAAACGGTTTCCTGATTCTTCAAGCATACAGGGGGAGAGAAGAAAAAGAGACATTTCCAGATTCAAGACTTGCAGTCATCCGAGACAAGCAAGATATAAACCGTGCTGGCGTGGTAATTGTCAATGATTCTGTTCCTAATACCAGCATGATCGGAACAGCAATGGAAGTGCTTTATGCTCACTCTTTAAATAAAGTCGTCATTTTGTTCGGAGATGTACATCCTAAAGATTATTGGTTGAATTATCATTCTCACGCACGAGTCGCCACCCTAGAAGAAGCTTGTGAATTAGTAAAAAGAATGTTTTGCATTTAATTTGTTTTTTATCTAACTTCTTTATGTCACGCGTTGAATCGGTTCTTATTACCAGCTCTTTGTATCGCCCAAATATCGGGGGCGTTGAAACTACCGTAGACCGATTATCTCATTATTATAAGGAAGAAGGAAAGCGTGTCAGCATCTTGACAAAGCGGTTTCCCCGAAATCTATCTGAACACGAAGTAATTAATGGTATTTCAGTCTATCGACTTACACACCCCACTACAAAAAGGGAACATCTTATGGTGGCTGATTGGATTAAAAGTAGAGAGGTGGGGCTTCGATCAGATATTGTTCATATAATGGGGGTCAGGCGTCCTCTTCCGATCTACGGGCTTATGCTTGCTCGGAAATGGGATGTTCCATGTGTTGTGACTTATACAGGAGGAGATCTTCCTGACCAAAACGACCCGGCGTTTACTTTAATTTGGGAAGAAGGAAAAGAAACAGTACCGAAAGCTGTTATCCAGGCGGATGTATCAACTGCCTTTTCGCAATATATTAAAAAACAGGCTATTCAAACAATCGGCGAACACCAAAACATAGAGGTTATTCACGCCGGCATAGATCTTGATGAAATCCGCAAAAGCAATCCCATGAAGCTTGGCTATGATTATTTTTTTACAGCTCGTAGGCTCTCTCAAGTGAAGGGGATCGACCTTCTTCTCACTGCATTTGCAAATGTTTCAGATCAACTTAATATAAACCTTGTGATTGCCGGAGACGGCGAGGAACGAGCCAATTTGAAACAGCAAGCGTACGATTTAGGAATAATAAATCGTGTTGTCTTTACCGGAAACTTAACATTGCCAGAGGTATACCGTTATATGAAAGGCTCACTGGCCCATATATGCCCTTCACGCGCAGAAGGAGGAGGTTGTGTTAACTATGAAGCTCAAGCGGCGAGCACAATCGCCGTAGGTAGTGATGCAGGAGGAATTCCGGAATATATCAAAGATGGCGAAACCGGATATATCTTTCCGACCGAAAACGTGGAGGCACTTTCTCAACTTCTCTTAAGAATCGCCTCAGATCGTCAAGAACAAAAGCTGATCATCGAATCTGCAGGACATGTTGTCGAGCAATTCAGTTGGCAGACAGTAGCACAAACATTTTTAAATAGGTACGATTCAGCAAAAAACACCCATACTGCCCAACCTATAAATATATGGTCCCTTTTTTCAAGAGCTGTATGGAACAAGCTTAACCAATAATGACTAGAAATAAAAAAACTATATGAAACATATTGATACAGTTTTGCTTTTTTCCAATCCTTTCGGCTACGGTCCTACAACCACACTATTGCATATCGCTGAGGAGCTCTCAAAAAGAACCAATATTAAATTAGTGGCTGCCGGTAAAGATGAGGGTCTCTGCAAGGAAATATTCCGCCCTTCCGAACACCCCGAAATCGAATGGCGCAATGTCGATGAGCGTAACTTTGATAAAGTAAAGACGTTTATTTCGCAATATCCTAATTCGGCTGTTGTTAGCATATTGAATCGATTTTGTATTCAGGCTGCTTCTGAATTAAGAGTGCCAAATGCTCTGGTTGATTTTTTAGCGTGGTTCTGGGAAAAACCAGCCAATGAATATAGGCTTGCCGACCTTTATTTCATTAATAGTCTGGGTGAACAGGTTCCACAAATCAATACTCATACTTTTGATATTCCAATTATATTAGGACCAATTCCTCAACGAAAAAAAACTGAAGAAAAAATAGTTCTTATCAATATCGGAGGTTCTCAAAATCCGTTGGTTGAAGGAATACCCACGAATTACCTGACACTCTTTTCAGAAATTATCAATAGACTTCATTTTGGCAAAGCTACTGTTTTTATCGCAGGAGGGAAAACTGCAGCAGATTTTGTCAAAGTACGAGTTCAAGATACCACTTACAAAATCGGATCGCTTCCTCATGAGCAATTTCTTAAAATTCATGCGCAGGCACACAGATTTATTTCGTTGTCTGGAACAAATGCGACATTTATGTCATTTGCTCTTGGCGTACCGAGTATTTTTCTTTTTCCGCAACTTCTCGCTCACTGGAAACTTTCCCTAATTTTAGAGCGATCTAAGATTCCGACCGTGCTTATGTGGGAGCATTTTTATCCGATTGACGACAAAACTTATCATCTTAGCGAGAAGGATCTCGTACCGTTCACAGAAACGCTCTCAGCGCAAACTCTTACAAAACCTCAAATCATGACTAAGATTGTCTCTCGTATTCAGAATTGGATCGATACACCATTCAGCACATCTAACCAAAATAAATTTATCAAAAAAATTGGTAGTGTCCGCGGCGAAGAAGCTATGATTTCTACTCTAATTAAACAATGGGGAATTCCAGAAAAATAAAAAATTATTTATTCAAAATTCTTCAACAAAATAGGTCAGCTTTTTGTAAATCTATTTCTTTTTCGGCTCATAAGCACTGCACAACTCTTCCATCAGTTTTTTGTTATCGTAAGTAATTTTCCATTCTGGGTATCTCTTTTTAAACTTTCTTGAAGAGTAAATACACCATTTGTGATCTCCTCGCCGATTAGTTTCAGAATATTTAATAATCGCTTTTACTCCAGTCAACTTCTCGGCTTGATTTATTGCTTCAATTATAGAGTTATTTGATTTCCTCCCCCCGCCGATATTATAAGCTT
>CAZFDQ010000199.1:0-2856 GCA_964518205.1 uncultured Pseudomonadota bacterium
CATTTAACCGATTCAGACTAAAGAAGTAAGCGACAATTTTTGTTAAAAATTGTCATTTCAAGGGTGGTTTACTCATTATAGGGAAAATTCAAAGGTCTCATAGCATGACGACAAAAATAAAAATCAGATTGTTAGTTTTTTTTGAAGATGCAAAATATAGTAAAATTGCCAAGAATTATAATATAAATGGATATAAAAGAATTTATTTAGTGCATATTCGCAAAACAGGCGGTACATCTTTGAACCACATGTTTCTCTCTTATTGGAATAATGACCCTGAAAAATTATATCAACAGCTTGCCAATAATCCTACACATCGTATAATATCAAATGGGATTATATATACTGGATGGAATAGAACTATAATAAATAAGGGAAATTATTATTATGGTTTTTCACACATACCTGTGCATAAGCTAGATCTTCCTCCAAGCACTTTTACAATCACTTGCTTCAGAGATCCTGTAAAGCGAGTTATTTCGCACTATAATATGCTAATGTATTACAAGAATAATAATATATATCATCCAATGATGAAAACGGAGAAACATTGGCTTGGTAATAACTTTAATGATTTTATAAATA
Organism: uncultured Pseudomonadota bacterium; assembly: GCA_964518205.1. Taxonomy (GTDB): domain Bacteria; phylum Babelota; class Babeliae; order Babelales; family UASB340; genus CAZFDQ01. The sequence continues at coordinate 586 of CAZFDQ010000199.1, forward strand.
GGATCCCTAAGAAGCATTTATTAAATCAATTATATATGTTTTCTTCAAATTTTGATATAGAGGAAGCAATTGACAATATAAACGGTTTATCTCACTATTTCTTTACTGAATTTTTTAGCGAAGGAATAGAAGAATTAAATAAAAAAACAGGTTTAAGACTACAACCGGTACATTTACGAAAATCTAAAACTGACCCAAAACAAATTTTTAAAAACGAAGATTTAATTGAACTTAGAGAAAAACTTGATGATGAATATAAATTTTTAAATCAACTAAAATCAAAATATGATAAGCTTTAAATATACAAATGTTTTTTTGTACGATTTTTCCGCTAAACATATCTCTCCAATAGCCTTATTTGTCTACAACCGCCCCTGGCATACGCAACAGACAATAGAAGCACTTCAAAAGAACGAATTAGCTTCTTCCAGCAAGCTTTTTGTATTTTCAGATGGGCCTAAAAGTGAACAGGACGCTGGAAAAGTTCAGGAAGTCCGAGACTATATTAATTCTATACAAGGATTTAAAGATCAGCAGGTAATTGAACGGGAATCGAACTGGGGGCTTGCAGACAACATAATTGATGGCGCCACACAGATAGTGAATGAATATGGACGGATTATCGTTTTAGAGGATGATCTGGTCATGTCTCCATATTTTTTAAGTTTTATGAATGAAGCACTTGAGTTCTACAAGGATAAAAAAAAAGTCTGGCATATCAGTGGCTGGAATTATCCCATTGACTCAAAGGGACTGCCAGATTCCTTTTTGTGGAGAGTCATGAACTGCTGGGGTTGGGCTACCTGGGCTGATAGATGGCAATATTTCGAGCGAGAACCTGAGAAGCTATATAAAGAATTTTCAAATGAACAAATTAAACGTTTCAACCTGGACGGAGCCTATAACTTTTGGGGCCAGGTCAAAGGCAATGTAGAAGGTCGCATAAAAACCTGGGCCATATTCTGGTATGCTACAATTTTTAAGAACGAAGGATTATGTTTGAATCCCACACAGACATTGGTTCAAAATATCGGGCATGATGGGAGTGGAACCAATTGCGGTAGTGCAAGCATAAATTCTGATGAAATTAACAACTGTAAAAATCATACTTTTCCCAGTAGGATTGTAGAAAATGCTTCTGCAATAAATAAAGCCAAACACATAATCAATCATCAAAACAAATACTTATACTTAGCAAAAAAGATATGCAAATTAATTTGGAAAAACTAGAGTTAGATCCATTCTCCGAAGAAGAGATCTCAAGACTACTTTCAGTTCCGCAAAATGATAGAACTGATCTTGAGCAGATGTGGTTCCTGATGGATAAAGTTTGGGAAGCGTATGGGTGTGATAATAGGCGTCTTGCTTGGGATCGAATCGGCAAATTCTATTCTCACCCGGTTTGGTTACTTAATGGGTTGTTTATAGAACAACATGATTTGTCCATGCAGCACAGGGATGCGATTAGCGACTGGATCGTCAATAGAGAAATAAAGTCTGTTGTTGACTATGGAGGGGGATTTGGGACGATAGCCAAGCTAGTTGCTGAAAAAAATCCTTTATGCAAGATTGATATTTACGAACCTCATCCAAGTGAATTTGCAATAAACAGATTAAGAAAATTTGAAAATATAAATATAGTAGATAAATTAAATAAATATGATTGCTTGATATCAACTGACGTTTTAGAACATGTACCCCAGCCGCTTTCAACATTATCCGAAATGATAAAATCTGTGAATGTTCAAGGCTACCTGATAATCGCTAATAATTTTACTCCTGTTATTCAATGTCATTTACCGCATACTTTTCATTTAAAATATACTTTTAATTTTTTTGCAAAAAGACTGGGCTTAAAAAAAAAGGGCCCTCTTCAGGGGAGTCACGCAACAATTTATCAGAAAGAACATAATCCAGACATTAAGTGGTCAAACTTAAAAAAATATGAATATGTATCCAAATTAAGTTATCCGATCATAGAGCTAATAAAGCCTGCACTACGACCTGTGAAAAAACTTATCAAATGAAAGTCCTTCACATCGACACTTCAGATATCAACGGAGGCGCAGCGAGGGCCGCATATCGGCTCCACAAGGCCCTTTTGGCATCGCGCATTGAATCTCAGATGCTGGTGCAGGCGAAAACCAGCGGTGATGCAACCGTTATTGGACCAAACTCAAAAATCGCCAAGGGGCTTGGTCGGGTGCGACCCTTGCTGGAGCAATTGCCGTTGAAGCGCTACCCGCAAAGAACAAAAATATATCACCCGGC
>CAZFDQ010000200.1:0-4076 GCA_964518205.1 uncultured Pseudomonadota bacterium
TACAGATATTTGTTTGAAGGCACAGAAAAAAGAACACTTGGTCTTAAAAATTACGCATGGGGCCAATACTACGGCGTAGGCAAACCTGGCGCAACCCAAGTTACACCAGCAGCAAACATTTTAACAACAAATGTTGACGTTGAACCAGGCAGCCAACTTGATGCCATTTTAGGCCTTGCATACAACAACGGCGGATTTACATTTGATCTTGGATACAACTTCTTCTGGAAAGACAGCGAAGATGTAGGCCTTAAGTCATGGTCAAGTGCTAATGAAGAATACGCAGTTGTTGCAGCAGGCCATAAGCTAGACACCGTGCTTGACAGCACCAAAGGCAACCACTGGGCAGGTACAACTTACGCTGCATCACAACTTACAAAAGCCAACATAGACACATCCGTTGCAGAATCAGAATCACAAGTAACACACAAGATTTATGGTGGCATGGGTTACATTTTCAAAGATTGGGAATATCCAGTACTTCTAGGTCTTGGTGGATCTTATGAATTTGCTGATCAAGACACAATTGAAGGTTGGGGTGCTTGGTTAAAACTCGGTATTGCTTTTTAAACTACCCCTCACGGGGCAGCCTATCGTAATGACGCAGCACATACGTGCAGCTTTTTACGGTAGTACCAATTTTAAAGAAGCCATTCGCATATTTTGTGAGTGGCTTCTTTTTTGTCTTCTACACCTTGTCATGACGCCGCAATAAAGCATTAAATTCATCTTCAAAAGACATCTTTTTATTTTTATGATGCTCTTCTTGTCGTGCAATATAATTTTTTATTCTTGGGATGGATGGAATATCTACAGAAAAAACACCAAAACCCCTTTGCCAACTAAAATTTTTATCAAACTTTTGCCGAACAAATCTTGAAGAATTTGATTTTAAACAAGAAGCAATCTGTGGAAAATATTCAGGATTAACCATTTTTAAAAGAATGTGCACATGATCGCTAGTCCCTCCGATAGAAAGCAAAGGCCACCCTTTTTTTAATGCAATCCCAGCAATATAATCATATAATTGTTGTCTACATTCTGGCCTTATTGTTGATCTCCAATACTTAGTAGACCAAACAAAATGATAATAAATACATGCGTAAGAACGTGTTAACATGTTGCCCCCAATATCCGATATAATAAATATTAAAAAGCAAGATTAACAGAATATTGTGCATATGCAAGCTGCACGAATGTGCTGCGACATTACAATAGCCTACTCCGTTAGGGGTAGGTTACATAATACAAAACATACGCAAGCTGCACGAATGTGCTGCGACATTGCAATAGCCTACTCCGTCAGGGGTGGTATGAAAAAAAACAATATTTAAAATCGGAATCATTAAGAGTAAGGCCTTAAAAAAGGCCTTTATGCAAAAATAAAGTCTATAGAAATATCCGGAAAAATCTTTTTAAGCTTAAACATAACATTTAAAGAAGGATTAGCCTTACCACTTTCAAGCCTTTGATAACTATAAACATTATCAAAACCCATTGCATCCGCAGCCTTTTGTTGCGTCATTTTATTTTTCACACGATACCTTCTAACAAGAAAAGCCAAGGCGATCTTTGGATCAAGCATAACTTCTACAACTGTTTTAGTTTTTTTTATTTTATTATCCGGTAAAGGAGCCAAATCTTGGCAATCTTCCGGCTCTTCTATATAAAGATTAAGAGCCTCTTGCATATTTTTATTCAATTCTTTTAAAGTTGTTGCTTGAGTAAAACAGCCATCAAGCTCCAAACACTCCGCCCAATAAACTTTTTTATCTTTATGTATTTTAAAATGATACTTCATAACTTAACCTTCTACCTCTGATTTTAATCTTTTTAATAAGGCTTTTTCTAATCCAACAGAAAGCTCCTTATGATCAGGAATAATAACCGGCACCTTTCCCTTTTTTTTTAATTTTATATGGCTACCCTTTCCCTGCTTTGGAACAACTTGATAACCAATTTTTAAAAAAAGTTTTGCTACTGTTTTACCACTCTTAGGCACAAGATTCCCTTCTAAATCATTATATTTATAAATCTACCAATTATATTTGGCAAAAACAAGCAAAAGTAAAACGATAAAACATTTTGTGCAAATTTCGTTTTCAATAGTAAATCTGCACAAAACCACCAATTTTCTATAAAAAACGCGCTTTTTCTCCATTTCCCCATAGCGATTCAAATAGAAAACAATTTAGCCCGAGACTTGCTTGACTTTTTCTATAATAGAAAATATACTAATAATATAAGAAAAATATAAATAAACAGGAGGCTAAAACATGAAAAAACTAATAAAAAACATATTTAAAATAATCACACTTTTATCTCTTTTTGTTGGATCAGCAAGTTCCAACACTGTCGGCCTGCAAAATCTTGGTAATCGCTGCTATTTTAATGCATTAACACAATGTTTATTAAAATTAGAGCCGCTAAATACTTTATTACGCGATAACATCGAATTATACCAAGACAATTCGCTCGCTCGGGCCTTTGTTAATTTGCAAGATGCTTATAACAGCGAAACCGGTCCTGCATACAGACCTACAGACTTTTACAATGCAATTTTTGCCTCTTCCAGAACTTATACGGCCTATGACCTTGCAAAAGGCGAACAAAGAGATAGTGCTGATTTGTTTAGATTTATAACTAAATATTTGTGTGGCACAGATGAAATGAAAGATCAACCAACTGGAATATTCACAGAACTCAATAGATTCACTTCCACAAAAAACTATGTTTCTAATTTGCTTGAAAATAATGCAACCTACAGGTACTTAAAAGATATAAATAAAAGATTAAATGTGGGCCTAAAAGAAACACGTAGATGTCCAAACAATCATGAAATCACAAATCATACATTAACCCAAATCAGTTTGCCTATTAACGCAGATAATTTAAATGAATTGTTAAACAACTATTGTAACCAAGGAACAGCTGAATACTTTTGCGAACAATGTAACGATTATGTTACAGGAGAAGAAAGGCGTAAATTCTTCCATCTTCCTCAAATTCTTTCAATTCAATTAAAGCGATTCAGTAAAAGTAATGGAACAATTAGTAAAATTACTAGCGGAGTAAGTATTCCACTAGACCTTGATGTATCAGATTATATTACAAGCGATATCTCTGATGATGTGTCTAAAATATACAATTTAATTGGCGTTGTTTGCCATAGCGGAAGCCTTGATGGTGGTCACTACTTTGCATACGTAAAAGATGGTGATACTTGGTATAAATGCAACGACTCTTCTGCAACTATAGTTACAAACTTAACATCAACAATGGGTACAACAACCCCATACATATTATTTTATCAAAGGAATGACGTTCCAGTTGCAACTGAAGAAGAAAATATGTCTGTTGATACTTCTACAGGAGAAATGGAATTAACTGCTAGTGAAAGCGAAGCTGAAAGTCTTGAACACGAAAGAAGGGAAGAAGAAGCCGCCGCTGCTAAAGCTAAGGCGGACGAACAAAAACGCTTGGCAGAAATAGCTCGACAACAGAAAATAGAAGAACAACGCGAACAAGAAAAACAAGAAGAAGAAAAAAGAAAAGCCGCAAAACAAACAACGAGTTATGTTGTTCCACGTAGCGAAAAGAATAATGTAGAAACTTACTTAAATCAAACAAGAACATATGCAAAAGCATCAAACAACAAACAAGCTAAAAGAAGATTTAACAAAATTGTTGGAATAATTACAGAACATAATGATCTTGCAATTGCAATTACAATTCCTGGAAAAATAACAACTCAAGATGTTGATAAACTTGAACAAATGATTGAATACAATCGCTAACGCACAGGGCTAGCACCTGACGCCCTACGGGCTCAAAAACATAAACACGAAAAAATAAACAAATAGACACAAAAAGACACACATTATCAAATTTCTTTCCTTTATATTTTCTCGGACAATAGTGGGTCGTCACCCCGGACTTCAATCCGGGGTCCAGATATTTAATCTCTCCTTTTAAAAAACAAGTTTTTTAAATTATGGACAAATCAAACAAATATTTTTAACATGAATTTATGTAATTTCGTAGTTTAAACAATATCACCCCAACCAAAAAAGGAG
>CAZFDQ010000201.1:0-1689 GCA_964518205.1 uncultured Pseudomonadota bacterium
TCAATTGCACAACAACCAGAAAAAAGGATGGATTTACATTGCTGATATTTATGCATTTTTATTGATATTTCTGGCAATTTCAGGTTTGGTCATGGTAAACGGTAAACATGGATTTTTAAAAAGAGGTGTTTGGTTGATGACACTGGGAATTATTATTGTAATTTTGTTCGCTTTTATAAACTAATATCTGAATATTTACAATTAAGGTGCATCGAAACGTAAAACATACGATTTCAATTTCATTGGTAATAGTTTTATTGTTGCCAATGACCATTAAACTGTTTGACGGTCTTTTGCACCATCATGACCATTTTCATTGCACTGCGAAAACCGAAAACCATTTTCATAAATACCATGAAAAATGCCCGATACCAGGTTTTGAATTGTCGTTTTATTCTATTGAAAAGCATTTTCAAAATAAAGAATATCAGGAGTTTGGATCAGAACAAAGCGAAGTATACAGCTTCAGACCTTGTTGCGATAATACAGGTTATTCATTTTTATTACGTGCACCGCCAAATTTTACAGGTAAAACAATGACATCTTAAATGATGTAATAAACCGATTTGTAAAATTAGAATTCGTAATAAAATGAAGAAAATTGTTTTTATTTTCTTTGTGTTGTTTCTTTTTATAAAAGTAAACGCTCAAAATCAAATAAAAGGAATTGTAACAGATAAATCAAATAATGAAGCTTTGTCTTTTGCCAGTGTTTACCTTCCTGAACAAAATAAGGGCACATTAACTGATGAGAATGGGAAGTTTGAATTGACCAATTTACCCAAAGGCGAGTTTAAAATCCAATTTTCGTATATAGGTTATAAAACCACTATTAAAACTATTGCTCCCGGCAAATCTGAAGAGTTTCTGAATATTGAACTTGAACCGGCCATATTGCAGGCTGAGGAAGTTGTAGTCTCAGGGGGGAGGCATTCCACCCAACACGAAAATGCAATGAAAATAGAATTGATTCAAAGCAAAGAAATTGCCGCTGCCGGTACACCTACATTTACAGAAGCCATAGCCAAAATGCCCGGAGTTGATATGATCTCCAAAGGAACAGGTGTTGCCAAGCCTGTTATTCGCGGTTTATCAATGACCAATATTTTGATGCTTAACAATGGCGTAAAAATGGAGAACTTTCAATTTTCTGAAAACCACCCTTTTATTATTGATGAATTTGGTGTTGACCGAATTGAGATTATAAAAGGCCCTGCATCACTGCTATACGGCTCGGATGCAGTTGGTGGCGTTATCAATGTTTTAAAAGAAAAACCGGCTCCGGTTGGTAAAACAGTTGGCGATTTTAACACACAATATCATTCCAATACAGAAGGAGTTGTTAGCAATGTTGGTGTAAAAGGAAGCTCTGAACATTTATTCTGGGGAATACGTGCCAGTGTAAAAAGCCATACAGATTATAAAGAAGGCAATGGTGATTATGTGCCTAATACACGCTTCAATGAGAATAGTTTTAAAGCTAATATTGGTATAAATAAAACCTTTGGATTGTTTCGCTTATATTATGATTATAATCAGCCTAAGCTTGGTATGTGTGTGGGTAAAGCTGTTCCCTTAATCACCGAAAATGGAAGGGAAAACAAAATTTGGTATCAGGATTTAACCAACCATATTATCTCTTCCCGTAACAGCCTATTCCTTGGTAAATACAAAGTTGATTTAAATGCT
>CAZFDQ010000202.1:0-3567 GCA_964518205.1 uncultured Pseudomonadota bacterium
GCGGCAAGGCGTCTATTTTCAATCTCTTTTTTTTCAAGTTCGCTCCAATCGCCAAATAGTCGTTTTGCGGTATTGTTCTCCGCCCGTCTTGTTTTCAAAATTATCTTTTGGGAATTTGAGACAATGATATTGTAATTGCCAATGGGAGTAAGCGACGTCTCTGGGTTTTCCAAATAGTGATATTTTATGTTCAAAAGAATGTTTTGATATTCCTTTGGTACAACCCTCGTATAATCAAAGGTTTTAATCTCTTTTAAGCTCTCTATAATTGTTGTGTCGGGAGCAAATACTAAAACATTTTTAGCAAAGCGTTTGTCGTTTGGATGATAGAAAGAAAGCACAAAATCATAAGTCGCCATCACCGCCATTAAAATCGTTTTGCCCGCACCCATTGTGAGAGCATATACCTGATTGGGATAGTCCGAAACACCAAACCTGTCTGCCATCAACTCCTCAATTTTTTTCTTGTTTTCAAGCAAATCAAACGCTTGGTCTTTTGGAACACCAAGACCCAGAAGCATATTACGCTTACTGCCAAAAAGGGATTTGAAAACTTCCAGAGAGGATTTATTACCGACAACTTCTTTGAGGTAGATATAAGTTTCCAATGCTTCAACCTGCGGTTTATGCAAAAAGCCCACTCGTTTTATGTGGGTCAATATGTTCAGCGTCTCCCGCTCCACGCCTTTATAGCCATCGTCTCGCCAAGCGGCGACTTTTTGCTGGATATGTTGTAAAAAAGGATTTTCCACGAAGTTTAAATAAGTATTATGGCAAAAGTGATGACGGAATTCTAATTTTAGTTTTAGACAATTCTGGCAATCCTAAAATCATTACTTCTTTTTCATCAAGAAAATAATTTATTAAATCTGTATTATATTCTTCGCAGAATTCTGGATATTTTTCCATCATCCACTCCATAAACGCCCATTCCCAATGACCCTTGTCTTGATTATAATTTGGGCTTCCAGCATCTCTCCACTCATCAAAATATTTATTTTGACCAGTTATGATTGTGTCATATAAATGAATATAACCATCAGATTTGTTTACTGGTTCGGTTTTCCATATAGTTAAAACAGCAATTTTATCTAAACACTTTTGGTAAGATACTTCTGCCTTATGGAATTCTTCTTCTTGTGCTTTTTTAATGTTTTCTTCTTTGATTTCTGAATACACAACATAACCAATTCTTATCAAAATTATCAAAAAAATGAAAAATAGAGAATAAATTAAAAATCGTCTATGTTTTTTAAGAAATGCTATAACTTTCAAGTGGAATTTAGGATGATAGTCCTGTAAAACTACCAAAAGAACGATAATTAGAACTAAAATACCAATAGATGTAAGGATGGCATTATATCTATCGTAATAACTTACATCTAATAATCTCAAAAAAATTAGAAGACCTCCGATGAAGAGAATAATTTTTTGTAAGTTGGTTTGGACTAATTTATTCATATGCGTATGCTAATTTATATTTTTATTTCAAATGTCTCAAAGTATTCTTCGCCCAAAACATCAACTATTTTTACAGCAACTGTGTATTTGCCTTTCTTCGGATACTCCCAGATATACTTTGTTTTGATGAGTTCTTTCTTGGTCGGTAAATCCATAACCTCAGCGTTGAAAAGTTTGCCGTTGTAATCAACATCAATCGCCACACTGTCTATGATTTGCTTAAAGTCTGCAACCTTCGCTTGGCGTTCTTTCCTGAGCACTTTTCCGTTTTCAAGCTCAAGTTTTCTCATCAAAATCGGCGAGTAGAACTCTTTTAGTTCAATGGAGAGCTTTTTATCTTTGGCTTTTACTGCAATTTTGGCTTCGGGCTTTTTCTTAAAGATGAGATTTTTCTTGTCGGTCAAAATATCTCTGACTTCAACTTTAATACCAGATTTGTTTTCTTTTTTCAGAAAATCGGCAACATCCAACTCTACGCCAGAGGCGATTATCAAAACGCCTTCTTCATACACTGGCTCTCCCGACTTTGATTTTTTCTTAACAGAAAATGTGCTTATGTTTTTCTCAATTTCTTTTAGCGTTGTCCTTATGTCCATCTTATTTAGCACTCGGTTGAGCGGCATTACTTTCGTAAAATTGTTGTCCAAAACGCCGTCAAAATAGCTTCGCTTTATCGGCTCAACGCCATACATCTCCATCACGATTTCTTTTGCCTCAATCTCGTTTTTAAATACATCATAGTCATTCACATTAAGAACTTTGAAAGCATATAAACCCTTAAAGTTTTTATCCTTTTTCTTTTGCTGTTCACTGATTATCTGATTGAGCCGTTTAGTTGTCGTCTGAATTGCCCCCAAGTTTATATCACAAGCAATCCAGCGTCTGCCAAGTTTTTGTGCGACAGCAGGAGTTGTGCCAGAACCAACAAAAAAATCAGCGACTAAATCACCTTCATTGGATGAGGCTTTAATTATTCGTTCTAATAGTGCTTCTGGCTTCTGTGTTGGGAAATCTGTTCTTTCATTAGCCGCTTGATTTACAAAAGGCATTACAAACCAATCTCGTGGTAAAGTTCCTTCTACTTCATCTAAATACTGCCTGTATGTATCATCGCTTTCCTCTTTGGGGTCGCTTCTACCGTCTTTATAACGCAATCTGTATCTTCTTCCTTGTTCATCAATATACTTAAATTTTTTGAGGGTAATTTCTGAGTATTCTTCTTTTATTGAAGTTGCATTGAAAACATATTTTGATTTTGTATTTTTCGCATAAAATAAAATAGTATCGTGTTTACGATTATAAAATCTATCAGAAGTTTCTCGTTCACGATAAACCCAAATAACCTCATTAAGATAATTAGCTTCACCAAAAATCTCGTCCATTACAATCTTCAAATAAGCCCCTTTGTGCCAATCACAATGTAGATAAATACTGCCGTTATCGGAAAGAAGCTCTCGTATTAATAAGAGCCGCTCATACATAAACTGCAAATACTCGTCTTTCTCCCAGATGTCAGTATATTGCTTTTCTTCCAGTAAGCTCTGGGGTTCGCCTTCTACTTTTTCGCCTCGGAGTTTTATCTTCTTTACATACTCTGCCTTACTATCAAACGGCGGGTCAATGTAAATCAAATCAATCTTACTCCGATATTCTTTGAGGAGATGAGATAAAACTTGGAGATTGTCACCCCAGAAAAGTTTATTAAAATCCTTTGAGTTTTTATCGCCATAAATTTCTTTTTCTTGAGCTGGATAGTATTCTATTTTGTCCAAAGGTTTCTTGCCTACCCATTGAAGCATTGGTCTGCCATTGGCTTTTTCAATTGATTGTAATTGTAATTTTTTGGTCATATTGTTAATGGTTTATATCATTTTCTTTTTTGGTTCAATAATTTTAAAATATCTTCTTTGCGATAACGCCTGTCTTTTCTTTCGCCAAAACGGACAGCAACTAAAATGCCTTTCTTGTCCCATTGGCGTAACGTATTGGGGTGGCATTTCAAAATTTCTGACGCTTCTTTGAGCGACAGAAGTTCTGGTATTTCTTTATTGTTTTCGGTGTTTTTTATCATTGACTTATCACTTAACATTTGATACCATTATTATA
>CAZFDQ010000203.1:0-4063 GCA_964518205.1 uncultured Pseudomonadota bacterium
TATTAATTTTATACCAATAAAAAGGTGAATTGGCTAGAAACTATTAATTTTTTCTTGATTTGTGAGTAAACAATAATCAAGGGTTTTAATATCAACAAGGGGTTCTATTGTGATTTTATGATAGAGCCCTTCTATTTTGCTTTTTGTTATTTGTCCAAGGCAAAAACCTTCTGGGAAAATTAAGCCTTGTCCGCTGGAAATAACTAGGTCATTAGGTTTTATTTTTGAAAGATGGCTTACGTATTCAAAGTTACAGTAGTTTATGTCGTTTTTGCCTACAACAATACCTCCTGCGTTGGTAGTGTTTGTATAAGCAGCAATTTTACAGTTATGGTCAGTTATTAATAGCACTTTGCTGTACCATCTAAAAACTTGAGTAACTTTTCCTATAATTTGGAATTTATAAAGCGCAACCATATTTTTTTCAATGCCATTATTGCTGCCTTGATCTATTAAAAAAGAATGTTCTTCTTGTGTGATGTTTTTAGACAATATTTTTGCAAGAAGTTTGTTTTCGTAGTTATATCGTTTTTGAAAATCGAGAAGTTCATATGTTTTTTCTTCAAAATGCATGCTTGCATTAAGTTTTATGTTTTCAGCTTGCAGATTTTCATAGTTTTCTTTTAATTGTATATATTGTTTTTGGAGTTCATTGTAGCTTTGTTTTCTTTGAAAGAAGTATTTGATTGGTTGAGAAATGGTGCTTGATAGCCAAAGGACTGGGTATGTTATATTGCTTGCAATGTTTTCAAGCATGCCTTTTTTATAAAAAAAGATTCGGTTAGCAACAAAGAAGAACAGAGAGGTTAAGATAATAATTAGTGTAAATTTTTTTCTTTTTGGATTATGCATTAAAAATTATTCAATTTCAGCCAAAATGGTTTTCAATTTATTTTCCATTTCTTCTTTTGATCTACTGATAACTAAGTTTTTTCGAATTTGCCCCGCGTTTTCAAGATATTTTATATATTGGGGAATATGTTGCTTAAGAATCTGAAAACCAACTTTTTCACCATAAAATTCTGTTGCTAGTTTTAGATGTTTTAAGGCATATTCAATTGTAGTTTTAAGACTTACCGAAAATTCTTTTTCTTGCGCATGTTGCATGATTTCATGAACTTTCCAAGGTGAGCCATAAAGTGCCCGGCCTATCATAAAGCCATCTACGCCGGTTAATTCGTATGTTTTTTTGACTCGTTCAAAGTTCATTAAGTTTCCAGAGAAAATAACAGGTATGCAAACTGTTTCTTTTATTTTTTTTACAAGTTTATAGTCAAGTGGAGATGCAAATCCACCAAGCTGTGTTCTTGGATGGATTATTAAACAATCCAAATCTAATTCTTGTGCGATTTGAGCAACTTGCATAGCATTTTTTTCTTTAAAGCCAGCACGCATTTTAAGCGTTAAAGGAACATGTCCATTTATTTCTTTTTTTAGTGTTAAAAGTATGTTTTTTAACATTTCAGACTTTGCCATTAATGCTGAGCCTGCGCCAGATTTAATAACTGCTTTTGCTGGACATCCGGCATTAAGATTTATCATATCAAACTTGGCATTTAATATTTTTTCTATAGCTAGTGCTACAAAGTCTGAATTGTGTGCAGAGATTTGAAAACAAAGAGGGTGCTCTATTGTGTTATATCTTAAAGATTGCTCTTTTTTTTCATTTGCAACGCAGGCAACATGACGCATCTCTGTAAACATCAAAATATCTGGAGAAAATTCTCGGATTAGTTGTCGCATTGGAGAATCTGTAACTCCATCAATGGGCGCAGTCATAAAGCGAGGATATTCGTGTTTGCCGATTTTTATTTTTTCTAGAAAGTAGCTTTTCATTGTTTAGTCTTCAAATCCCTTTGGCACTTTCAAGTGATAATCAGTACTTTGTTCAAATGCATATGCAACTTGATAAATTAATTCTTCAGAAAGCCGTGGTCCAATGAATTGAAATCCTATAGGCAAATTTTCTTTCGAAAAACCACATGGAATTGATAGTGCGGGATTTCCTGTAATACAGTTTGGCACAGTGAAATAATCTGCCATATATTCGGCCAAAGGATCATTTGTTACTTCACCAATTTTAAATGGTAGAGAAGGGCTTGTAGGGCTTAATAATAAATCAACTTCTTTGAATGCATTTTCAAATTCTGCACGAATCATTGCTCGGATGCGATCGGCTTTGTTATAAAAAGCATCCTTGTGTCCTGAAGAAAGAGCATAGTTTCCCATTAAAATTCTACGTTTTACCTCATCTCCCAAGCCATCGTGGCGAGTTTGAATATACATTTCTTGTAAACTTTTTGCATCGGCAATCCTCATTCCATATAAAGAGCCGTCAAAACGAGCAAGATTTGATGCCGCTTCTGCTCGATTTAAAATAAAATAAACAGAAATTCCATATTTCAGATCAGGTAAGGTTATATATTTAATTTTTGCACCAAGTTTTTCAAGTTGTATTACAGCTTTTTGGAAATGTTCTTTTACTTGTTCATCAACTCCTTCAGATTCAATTGAATCTTGTACAACCCCTAAAGTTAAATTTTCTGGTAATTTGCCAGTTAAATTTTTTGTAAAATCTGTTTTAGGTCTATGAAGGGTTGTAGAATCGTGTTTATCTTTACCAATTAAAACAGATGCAAGTAATGCATTATCGTAAACAGTTTTTGTAAGTTGTCCCACTTGGTCGGTTGAAGATGTAAGAGCAACAATTCCGTAACGAGAATGTGTACCATAGGTTGGATACATTCCAACAATTCCGCAACAAGATGCAGGTTGACGAACAGATCCACCAGTTTCTGTTCCTAGTGCCCATGGAACTAATCCTGCTGCAACTGCAGCAGCAGGACCAGAGCTAGATCCTCCAGGAATTCTATCAAGATCCCATGGATTGCGTGTAATTTTAAATCCAGAGTGTTCCCCTGAAGAGCCCATAGCAAATTCATCCATATTGGCTCTTGCTAAAACAATTCCTCCTTCATCTTTAACTCTTCTTGTAACAGTTGCATCATAGGTGGCGGTAAAATTTTCTAAAATTTTAGAAGCACAAGTTGTTGGTTTACCTTTTTGGCAGATGTTGGCTTTTAAAATTCCTGGAATTGCACCAAGCAATCCATCTATTCCTCGTTCTTTAATTTCTTCTGGCTTGAAAATTTCTAATGTTGCGCCAAGTTTTTTATCGTACTTATTTAATTTATTGAGATAAAAGTCTTTTATTTCGTTTGGAGTTATTTCTTTTTTTTCTAATTTTTCTTTTAATTCTTTTATTGTTAAAAACGATTTCATAATTTTTCCAACCAATTAGTCTAATATCTTAGGGACAACAAAGTATGTTTTTTCTGTTTTAGGTGCTTGTTCTAAAATGGGTTTGGAATCTGTAGGGATTACTTCATCTTCCCGAAAGACATTTATATTTTTTATAGGTGCTACTTCTGTTGTAAATTTTACTTGTTCTAGTTCTTCTGTGTAGTTTAAAACAAGCTTAATTTGTTCTGTTAAAACTTCAGCTTCTTGATTATCTAGTTTTAAGCATGATAGTTCTGCGATTTTTAACAGTTCTTCTTTATCAAGTTTAATCATCAATATTCCTTATCGATTTTTAGCACATTTTTTTCTTTAAATGCTAATATTACTATACCAATGATGTTTGGGATCGCAATTGGGATTAGGAAAAAATCTGTAATTGTTGCCAGGAGTTTTACATCTATAATTGCTCCTACAAATACAAATACTGCTACAATTGCATAATAAGTTATTAACCAGCGATTTTTGCTTGCATATAAAAAACATTGACCTCCAATATAGCTATTTCCAACAATTGTGCCAAAAGCAAACAGGAATGCACTAAACATTAAAATAACAATACCAATGGAAGAGAAATATATAGAAAAGGTTTTTGTCAAAATATTAATACTTATTCCCAAGCTTGGATCTAACCATGTATCTGTTAACAATATGGTTAAACCAGAAAGAAGGCATAAAATACCATTGGAATAAATTGAGACCATAGATAAAATTCCCTGGTTTAAGGGGCTTTTAGTGTTTGCCATGGAGTGCGGAATTGTAG
>CAZFDQ010000204.1:0-1627 GCA_964518205.1 uncultured Pseudomonadota bacterium
TTGATAAAGATTATTTCTTATCAAAAGTCGCTAAAGCATACATGGCAATTATCGGAGACGGTAAAAGTGGTATTTTTACTGAGGATAGTTTAGAAGTCCCAAATAATTGGGGAACTATGACAAGAACAAAAATTCATTTAAACGATTTTAGTGTTTTGTTGACCAATCCTCCCTTTGGCTCAAAAATTCCTGTTCGTGGTGAGGATAAACTAAAACAATTTGAGTTAGGACATAAATGGAAGCAAGATAAAAAAACTGGCAATTGGGAAAAGGGGAAATTAAAAGATAAAGAAGCTCCTCAAATTCTTTTTATTGAAAGATGTTTACAATTATTGAAAGACGGTGGAAGAATGGCAATCGTTTTACCAGATGGAATTTATGGAAACGATAATTTAAGTTATGTGAGAAAATTTTTAATAGAAAATGGGAGATTATTAGCAGTTATAGATGTTCCAATTGAGACTTTTATGCCAAATGCTTCTACAAAAACCAGTATTCTGATTTTTCAAAAACTTTCTAAAACCAAAATTCCAAAAGAATATCCTATTTATATGGCTGTTGCTGAATCTTGTGGGCATGATAGAAGAGGGAAAGACAATGGTGAAGATGATATTTCAAAAATAGCTGATGACTTTAAAAAATGGCAAAAAGAAAACAAATTTTTATTTTAATAGGTAATTCAAAATGTTTAAATCATTTCAAATTAACAAAACGGATATAAAAGCAGAATTAAGATTTGAGCCTTCTTTTTATTATTATTCTACAGTTCTAAAAGAAAAAAATTTACAAAAGGGTATTAAATTTATTGATTTAGACGAATTATCAGAAAAAATATTTGATGGTGAGCATTCACATATTCCAAGACAAAAAACAAAAGGTATTCGTTATTTGTACGGTAGAAATATTAAAGAAGGTGTTGTAAATTTTGATCCCATTGCTGATGACCCCTATATCTCAGATGAAAACTTTGCAAAATTTAAGAGAACTCATATAAAACAAGATGATGTCTTATTAACAATAGTTGGCACAATTGGTAAATCAGCTTTGTATAAAAGTGAATATATTGGCAAAGCAGGTATTCCAAGACACATAGCAAAAATTACTATTAAAAAAGATAGTGAGATAAGCCCTGAATTTATTACTGCGTTTTTTCGTTCTAAAGTGGGAAAATGGCAATTAAACAATATTACGACAGGGAACATTCAACCACTTTTATCAATAAAAAACATTCGTACTCTTGATATACCAAAAACAAATAAACAATTCATAAAAAAAATTACTGATTTAGAACAAAAACAAATAAATTGTGAAATAAAGGCTCTTTTAATATTAGAACAAGCCCAAATTCTTTTTTACCAAAAAATAAATATTGATTTTTCAAAAATACAAAAAGAAAAAACATTTTCAGTAAATTTGTCCAACTTTGCAAAAGATGACCTTTGGACTCCCGCTTTTTCATATCCACTTTATATAAATACTCTAAAAGCTATTCAGAAAAAGTGGCAAACTGTTCCGCTTGGCGAAATTGCAACAGCAAAAAAAGGTGATGAAGTTGGTAGTGATAATTACAACAAATATTTAGATAAAAAAAATAGCGATATTCCCTTTATCAGAACTTCTGACATAG
>CAZFDQ010000205.1:0-6421 GCA_964518205.1 uncultured Pseudomonadota bacterium
CAAGTTCAGGATGACGACTCACAAACCATATTGCTATTATTTCTATTAAGCAACACAAACTACTAAGCCTCTTACTCAAAATCAATTTCCTAATACTCCCTGATACACCTCAAAAACCCGCTCACCATAATTATCCCAACTAAATCTTTTCACCCTCTCTTGTCCCAATTCCCCCATTTTTTTTGCCTCATCTTTATGTTCATAACACCACAAAATTTTTTCGCTCAATGCATCAACATCTCGAGCCTTAAAAATAAAGCCTTGCTTTCCATCTTCAATCAAATCACTACCCGCGGTATTTGTTGAACAAATAACAGGCAAACCACTTGCCATCGCCTCTCCAATAACCATTCCAAAACCATCTTCAATTGATGGAAGCACAAAAGCAGAAGAGCTTTGATAAAGTTTAGCCAACGTTGCTCTATTAGTAGATCCATAAAAATTAACATTTTTGGGATATTTAATTTGCTTTAAAACATTTTTTAAATCTTGTTGCATGTTACCGACAAGCAAAAGTTCTGTATCTTTTTCCGGCAAATTAAGTTTATTCCAAGCTTGTAATAAATAAGGAATTCCCTTGCGCAAACTTAATAACCCAACACAAATTACCCTAAATTTATTATCTCGAAAGCACCGTTCATCCTGAGTCTGTCGAAGGAGGTTTTCAGAATTTAAATAGTATTCAACATCAATTCCACAAGTGGCCTTTAACAATTTCTTTTCTGGAAAGCCTTGCTTAATAAAACTTTTATAAACAAAATCCGAAATTGTCATTATATAATCCGCTTGCTCATATTCATTAAGCATCTTCAGCGTATTTTTTTTATTAATCGCTGGCCCTGAAAGTCCAAATTTATCATATTCCTCTTGCAATAATTTTGCTTGCTCTAAAATATGACACGAACCTGATTCAGCAATTATTTTAGCACCTGTTTTTCGTATTTCTGGCAAGCTTTTAAAAAAATAATGAGTCCAACCAATAAAAATATCGACAAAGCCGATATCTTTCATTTTTTTGCTCAACCAAGAGTCAAACAAGTTGTCTTTAAAAACATAAAACTTAGATTTGTTAACAAATTTGCAAACTCGTGATTTAGAAAAAATAAAATCTAAATACTTATTAAAATTATGGTTACAAACTAAATTTGAAGAAATATAATTCTTATCAGATGAAGTATAACTAAAAGTAAACAATTTTTTCAGCGCATCTCTTTTTTCAAGCTGATGTGCCAGGTGCAGAGCATGAAACCGACCGCCCGCTGCAATTACAACTTTCATCAGTTAATAAATCCTTAAAATATTTGATTGTTTTTTCTAAGCCATCCTGTAAATCAATTTTTGGTTCCCAATTTAATACTTTTTTTGCCAACGAAATATCAGGTCTACGTTTTGTTGGATCATCTTCCGGTAACTTTTCAAAAATAATTTCTGAACTACTTTTTGTAATCTTTAAAACTAAATTTGCCAATTCCATCAAATTAAATTCTATAGGATTTCCTAAATTTACAGGCCCTAAAACAGAATCTTTTGTTTCCATCATTTTTACAATTCCATCAACAAGATCATCTACATAACAAAACGATCTGGTCTGCGTTCCATCACCATACATTGTTAATGACTCATTACGCAACGCCTGCAAAATAAAATTACTTACAACTCGACCATCCTTTGGATCCATATTTGGACCATAAGTATTAAAAATTCGAACAATTTTTATTGGAATATTAAACATTCTGTGATAATCAAAAAATAAAGTTTCCGCACAACGCTTACCTTCATCATAACAAGCTCGAATTCCAATTGGATTTACATTTCCACGATAACTTTCAACTTGTGGGTGCACATTAGGATCACCATAAACTTCACTTGTTGATGCTTGCAATATTTTTGCATTATTTTTCTTTGCAAGCTCTAACATATTTATAGCACCCAAAACACTCGTCTTTGTTGTAAAAATGGGATCTTTTTGATAATGCGGAGGAGAAGCTGGGCACGCCAAATTAAAAATTAAATCAACATCAAGATCAATTGGTTCAACAATATCATGATCTATAAATTTAAAGTTTTTATTCTTTAATAAATCTTTTATATTGTCATACCTTCCTGTATAAAAATTATCTAATGCAATAACGTAATAATTTTGGGTTAAAAGCCTTTTACATAAATGACTACCCAAAAAACCAGCACCTCCTGTTACCAAAACTTTTTTACAACTTTTCATAGATAAATCCTGGCTTATTTTTTATGTTTTACTAAAAGCATCATCGTTGTTGCATTATTTTCATTATTATATTTTTCTTCAATCATTGTAACACATTTAGCTGCTACCCAAAACATAGCTCGCATGCATAAGGCAACTGGAAAAGAAACAATCGAATAAATTTTTTTAATAAAACAAGGTAATTTTTTAGAATATAAAAACCTAGCATCCCACCTAGAAACTGGATAAAAAACCTTATTATAAAACTTACGCTTAATTTTATTACATTCAAAACCATACCATTCAACATCAAAACCATGGTTTAGTAATATACCTTTAACTTCTTCTACCGTATAATGTTTATAATGCCCATAGGGTTGTATTTTGTACCAATTTGAAGCTTTTTCTGCTGAGCCACAAACAATTGCATTTGGAGTTGTTAAAAAGATTTTTCCATCATCATCTAAAACTTTTTTTAAAGAAGATAAAAAGCAGGAAACATCCTTTGGCGGAATATGTTCAAAAACTTCAGACATTAATATAAAATTGTATTTTTCTTTATTTTCAAGCTCCTCTATCTTTTCTTGCAATAAGCCTTCAACCAACTCCAAATTCTTATGCTCATTTAAAATTCCATTCCAACGCTTCTTATCTACTTGAATTTCTACTGAAGTTCCCTTATCAAAACCGCTATTTGCAAGTAAAATACTCAACCGCCCAGAACCTGCACCTATATCTAAAAAATTTTTTTTCGCTGTTTTTTTTATTATCTTGCTTAACTGATTCAACCAATGCTCATTTGCATAATCTGGCAACCGCTGCGAAAAGCCTGTAATAATCTTATTTTTTTTAAATAATTTTAAATAGTTTTTATATAACATCGGCTACTTCTCAAATTCAAATTTATTTAATTATTAAAAATTTCTGATTTTCATAATCCCAAGTAACAAAAAGAGGTTCTTTTTCTAATAATCTTGGATCAAAGATATAATCAATATCACACACTTTATCTTGTTGATTTACCTTATTAATAATAATTTCACCCAACAACGATTTACCATTTTCTGCAAATCTAAAATTAAAATTTTCACAATCCAGAGACTTAAAACGTAACCCATTTTTAATATGCTCAATTTTTAAATAATCTTTATTTTCATCAGGCATTTTGGGTATAAAATTATTCCTGTCATAAAAAACCTCTTTTGATGAATCATTACCATATAACCAAACAGCTTGTCTGTTGCTACTTCCAAAATAATCATTAGGTAAAGCAACAAAACAAATTACCCTATTTTCAACCTCCTCCATTTCCACCAAATCCTGAAAAGATAAATTTATCAAATTTAATTTTTGCTCTTTTTGTGTTTGTCCTATAAATAAATACAAAGCATTACAAGCAAGAAACATTCCCACTAAAGTAAAAATTATAGGACGTAATTTTAAATATTTTTTTATATAAAAATCAAAGCTAAATGCAAAAAGACTCACAAAAAAAGGAAGCACTATATAAATATAACGTGGCATATATGTTAAATAAAAAACAGGCCAACTAAATAAAATAATACTAAGTAAAAAAAATATAAAAAGTTTTAATCTTTTGGTTTTAAAAAATGGATAAATTAAAAAAATGCTAATTAAAACTAAACAAAGTCCTTTTAAAGCTTGATTCCCTCCCGGCATCCAACCTAAATTAAGCAACCCTACTACATAGGTAAGATAATCAAAAAACCTGTCTGCCTGTTTTGTTAAAAAAACCAAAATACTAGAAATAATAGACTTTCCTTCTCCAGGCAATCTAACTGGAAAAATAATAAATCTTAAAGTCAAATAAAAGAATAAAGCTATAAAATATCCAGATGAAATTCTTAATGATTCCTTTATTCTTTCCCAAAAAAAAACCTGTTGTTTTTTTGTATCTTGATAAAAATAAATAGCACAAAACACCCAAAAAGGCATTACTAATAAATGCTCCATTAAAAAAAAAGAAAATAAAATTACTAAACAAGATAAAAAATAATATCTAAGCTTTTTAAAATCTAAATAATATTTTTTTAACAACCAAATGGCCAAAAACAATAATGTAAGCCCCCATGTATATTTCTGACACCCAATAATTCCCATCCACCTAAACAAACTTGCATGAAAAACAAAAAATGAACTCCCTATAAATGCAACCCAGATAGTAAAAAAAGATAAAAAAATATTAAATAAAATTACACCATTAATAGAATGAAAAAAAACAATAAAAAGCAGAAAAGCATATGCTGATAAATCAAAAAAATACAATTGCAAAGTAAGCAAAACATAACTTAGTGGCCGATACAAAAGACCAAAAAAATCTACAACAGCACTAACATTAGTTAAAGAAGAGGGCCCTACAACATGCGGATTATCTTCTGACCCCTCATAAAAAAATCGGAACATATTTTGCCAATTATCAACCTTAGCATACCAAATCCCCCCTATATCATCACTAACAAACCCCCATTTATAAAACGGAATACCTAGTATTAAAAGAGGCAAAAGAAAAATAACTAACGATAAAATAAGTCTTTTATGTTTTTGAAAAAATAATTGAGCTTTCGCAAATACCACTACTTCACCCTCTCCTAAATATCCAAAACCTAAACTTTTATGGCATCATTTAAAAACATTTGAACTGTTTCTTTTGAATATGGATGAACAATCATGCCTTCTATAAGTTTTGGTGTAGCTGTTACAATATGAGCACCAGCAACAAGCCATTCAACAATATTTAAAACTTCTCTGGTAGAACCCATAATAATTTTTGCTTTTAAATCAAAATCATCTAACAAAAGACGAAGTTTTTTGATTTCATCAATTGAGTTGTACCCCATATTGTTAACTCTACCTCCAAACAAAGAAACATAAGTAGCACCTGCCATTGCAGCCAAAAAGCACTGTTGAGCACTCATCATGGCTGTTACGTTAATTCGAACATTGTGTTTATTTTCTAATTCATTAATAACTTCCAAATTTTCCAATTCACCATTTGGACCATGAATAGGAATTTTTACATTGACATTTTTTGCCCATGTTGCAAAATCTTTTGCTTCTTCAATCATTTTGTCTTTATCGTTACTATTAACTTCTAAAGACAATGGCAATGGATCAATTAATTTTGCTATTTCAAGCAATGCTTTTTTGATTTCTCCTTTTCCGCCAGTAACTCCTGATTTCACCAAAATTGTTGGATTTGTTGTAACACCTCGAATTATTCCAAGGCTTAAAAATTTTTTAATTTCTTCTATTTTTCCGGTATCTAAAAAAATTGCCATTCAGCTTCCTTCACTTACAATAAATTTTACAGCTTCACTTACATTTTTTACTCTTTTAAAACCCGCCACATCTTGGTTATAAACAGCGTCTATTAAAATGCTTTTACAACCGGCACTAGCTGCTGCCTGCATATCTTTTATCGTATCACCAACAAAATATGATTTTGTTAAATCTATTTCAAACTTTTTTGCTGCATAAAAAATCATTCCTGGTTTTGGTTTTCTGCAACCACAACCATGATGATTATCATGTGGACATATCATTATTTCATCAATAGTCAAATTGTTTTTTATTTCTTGAGTCATTTTATCAAGCTCTGCCAACTCTAGTTTTTTACGCGCAATATCAGGCTGATTTGTTGCAACAAAAATTAAATAACCATTTTCTTTTAATTTTTTAACAGCAGGAATTATATCTTCAACCAATTCAAATTCATCAATACTGCGTGGCGAACAATCCTTTCCGTTTTTTATAATCGCTTTATTTATAACTCCATCGCGATCAAGAAAAACAGCCTTGTTCACTTAACCGTCTCCCATTTCATTTCATTTACTTTAAGAGATGGATGGCAAACCAGAAGATGCCAAATAACCGCTTGAAAACTTTCTGTATGAGGGGTAATTGTTTCTTTGTTAACAGTTGGAACAACAACAGCTGCATCAGCCACTTGTGCGGTGTATCCTCCATCTTTTCCAACAACACCTAAAACTTTTGCTCCAACCTCTTTTGCATACTTTAAAGCGTTAACAATATTTGCGCTGATATTTTTTTCTAAATTTCCACCACCCACACTAAAAACAAATGCCCCATCATTTTTTGTTAAATTACAACCTTTTAGCCAATTAACAAATGAAGAATCCCATCCATCATCATTAACTCGTGCAGTTAATTCTGAAACATTATCCGTTGGCGCATAGCTTT
>CAZFDQ010000206.1:0-14844 GCA_964518205.1 uncultured Pseudomonadota bacterium
GTTGTAGTAGACTTTTTATATGTTGGTTTTTTATAACTAGACTTCTTGGTTGTAGTAGACTTTGTTGTTGATTTTGTTGCTGTCGGTTTTTTTAATGTGGGCGCTTTATAGCCAACGCTCTTTTTTGATGTTGTCTTTAAAGAAGTTTTTTTCTTAGAAGATCTCCTTCGTTTTTTTGCCTCTAACCCTGTTGACTGTAAACATAGACCTAAAAATATTAAGACTGATGCTAATAATAAATTTAATTTTCTCATATACACCCTTTCTTCTTTTTTTCCGTATTATTTTATTACTAGCATGCACGTATTACAAATAGCAAGTATTTATAGGATTTTTATATAATATTTAATCAATCAATACATGAACCTAAATCAATAAAATTGAATTCCGATTCTGTTGCTGTTCTTATGTTACACATATTTTGTTTTGAAACAGGTAAGTGTAACTGCTTTACAAAAATCTCCATATCACTACTAAATTTGTAAGGATCAATGCCCCATCCATTATATTCTTTTGGAATAGAAATAAAATAAAGTTCATTAAAAGACACCAAAAATGTTTTATTTTTCGTTATTTCAAAATCTTTTTGATTAATAAATCTACGCTCAAAAGTAACTGTGCCTAAAATCTTATTCTTTTTATCTAAAACATTCCAAACCGTTTCACTTTTTTGTATTCGAGTACGCTTACCCGTTGAAAGAACAGCAGAGAATGTCTGATTTTTTTCTTTAAAACTTTTTCGCTTCATGAAAATATTGTTATTATCTAAATCAAATAAAAACTTATCCCCTTCACCACCATTTTTACCTCGTCCTTTAACAAACCACCTCCAATCACCAGAATAATAATCAAATTGAGAAGTAAAAAACGGATCAATTACTCTTATGTTATAAATACCTGCCTTTATAAGATGATAAATATCATTACCACCAGCAATATAAACAATCTCATTTCCTTTATTAGATTTTTCTTTTAAAGTTGTTAGAGTCTTTTGGTTCCAATGCAGCCAACCTTCTTCCCCAAAATTCCACCACATAACTGTATATAAAAACTCTGCAATTGGATGCCACTTTTTATTCAAAATTATTTGTTCAAATTCCGGCCAAGTTTTTTTAGAAAAACAATATTCAAAAAAACGATTTGCAACTGCAAACAAGATTTCTTTTCTTTCTAATGCATTTCTTTTATAAAAAAGTAATCGCATAATATTTTTATACATTCTTATGCGACTATCACTATTTACCTTTTTACCGTTTTTACCCAAAAAAATTTTTATAAATCTATCATCTTTTAAATAGCTAATAAATTTAGGTAAGTCATTTTCGATCAAATCATAAATCAAAGATAAAGTTTTCTTTATTTGCAAATCACTTAAATCTTCAATTTT
Source organism: uncultured Pseudomonadota bacterium (assembly GCA_964518205.1). Lineage (GTDB taxonomy): Bacteria > Babelota > Babeliae > Babelales > UASB340 > CAZFDQ01. The sequence continues at coordinate 1,388 of CAZFDQ010000206.1, forward strand.
TGAATTTCTCTTACCCAAAAATAAACAAAAAAAGCCTTGAAACGGTTTTAGAGCTAAAGAATAAGAAAGCCATTTAGACTTTAAAAACGAAATATTTTTTCCATCCAATTCTTTTTTAAGATGTTCAATATTTATATCATCAAACAATTCTTGATTATCCAACCAATATTCAAAAAGTTTTGTCGCTTTTTTTTCTTCCACTGTCCTATATTCCTTTTTTTATAAAAATCTGTTAAATAAAATATATGTTTAAATTAAAATATGCCTTAATTACAATTCTTTCAATCTTATTTTTTATGATTTATTCTAATCTTAACTCAGTTATAATCTTAGTCCATGGCTCATTTGCTGCACAAATGAGCTGGCATCAACCTGGTGGGCGGTTTTATCAAGAATTAGAAAAAATAGCCCAAAAACAAAATCAACCTCTTGTTTCATTTGCATGGTCTGGAATTCCTACAGAAATAGATATTGTAAAAGGAGCAGAAAATTTAGCCAAACTAATTTTAAGTTATCCAATAGATGAAAAAATAACTCTTATCGGACACAGCCATGGAGGAAACGTAATAAATTTTGCAAGCCAACTATTATTTGACCCAATAGAAGATTTGATGGCAAATCAAACCAGCCAAGAGCTTGAACAAGAAATTAGTCAAATTATTGCTCAAGCCTATGAAAATTTATTTCCACAACAAAAGCATTTTTCGGAAAAATTAAATGAATATTTAAAAGCTAAAAAACTAAAACAAAATCTTCCGCCATCATTAAAGCTATTACGAACAAGAAATAAACAAGTTCAAATAGCTATAAAAAACATCCGTATATTACAGAAACAAAAACAAACAAGAATCATAAAAAAAACATGCAATAAAAAATATTTAATCGATAAAGTTTATCTGCTTGGTACACCAGTTGATCCTCAAAGGTTCCATCCTCAATTAAAAGTAATTAATCATGTATTAAACTTCTATTCTTGGGCGGATCGCATACAAACTGTTGCAGGCCTGTTTAAAAGAACTTATCCCCAACATGATCGAATATCAAATATTGAAATAACAATCAACAATAAACAACCAACCCATATGCAAATGCATGATCCAATTATAGCCCCCTGGCTTTTATTAATTCCAGATGCATTAAAAAATGTAGGCTTTGAAAAATTTAATTACGGAAAGAATGCCAAAATTAATTTTTATGATTCTGGAGTATTTCTGGATTTAACCCAAGAATCTAAATCAATTAAATATCTAAGAAAATCACCTAGCTGAGACAAACGAATTGAATTAGGCCCATCACACAACGCTTTTTCTGGATTATCATGAACCTCCATAAAAACTCCTGCTATACCTTGCGAAACAGCCGCAATAGCTAAAGGAGCAACAAATTCACGGTTGCCACCAGAGCTACAACCTTGGCCGCTAGGGCGTTGAACCGAATGGGTAGCATCGAAGACTACTGGGCGCCCTAAACTTTTCATAATGGGAAAATTTCTATAGTCTACAACCAAATTACTATAGCCGAAAGAGTACCCTCGTTCACAAAGCCACACATTTTGATTTCCAGTTGATTCAATTTTTTCAGCAACAGTTTTCATATTCTCTGCTGTTATAAACTGACCTTTTTTTGCATTCACAGGCTTTTCAGACTTTCCCGCAGCTACCAACAAATCAGTTTGGCGACACAAAAATGCTGGAATTTGTAAAACATCAACAATATCTGCAACTTCATGCACCTGCCAACTTTCGTGAATGTCAGTAATTACAGGAAGTTCAAACTCCGTTTTCACTTTGTTTAAAATATCTAAACCTTGTTGCATACCAATGCCACGATAATTGCCAATAGAAGTTCTGTTGGCTTTATCAAAAGAGCTCTTAAAGATAAAGTTAAACTTTAGCTTTTCGGAAAGATTTTTTAAAAACTCGGCAACTTTTAGACTGTGAATCTCGCTTTCTATAACACAGGGACCCAAAATAAAGAAAAGTGGATCTGAATTCTTATTTATACTTGTAACCCAATTATTATGGCAACTCATTATTTTCCAAATCTCATTTTTCTCCATTTGTTAATTCAAGTTTTTCACACATCTCATCTAAGATCCCATTAATAAATTTATAGGCGTCTTTTTCTGCAAAAGATTTAGCCAATTCAATGGCTTCATTAATAATAACAGAAGGAATAGCATCTAATTGCTGTAACTCCCATAAAGCCATTCTTAAAATAAGACGTGTACAACAACCTAAACGTTCTAACTTCCAGTTTTTTAAATAAGGCTTAATTTGTTCATCTAACTCTTCACGCCTTTCAACTACGTCTTGTGCCATTTGGATAGCCAAAGAATCATCAGTAATCTCCAAATCATATCCTGACCTAAAATCCTCTACTATTTCTTGAAATGGTACAGAATATTCCAGTCTATCTGCAGCATATAAAAGATGAAAAGCCAAAGAACGAACATCTCGTCGTGTAGTGATATTTCTTTTTGCCATCTTGTCTTAAGCCCTTAATTATTTCATAGAACCGATAAATATTAAATAATCGTGTGAAAAATTCTACCGCAAAAAATAAACTAGTCAACTCTTTCGATGTATTTATCTTGGCGAGTATCAATTTTGATTTTGTCCCCTTCATCAACAAACAAAGGAACTGAAACAACAACCCCAGATTCCAAAGTAGCAGGTTTGGTTCCACCTTGAGCTGTATCCCCTTTTACTCCAGGAACAGTTTCTTTTACCTCCAAAACCATAAACATTGGAGGCTCAACAGCAATTGGTTTGCCTTCAAAAAACAAAACATCGTAAATTTCGCTTTCTTTTAAATAATTTTTAACAGATTCAACGTGATCAGCATCAAAATCAACCTGCTCATAAGATTCTTGATCCATAAAATGATAAAGATCATCAGCGTATAAATATTGCATTTTTCTCTTTTCCAAATCAGGTTCTGTAAACTTTTCACCAGATCTAAAAGTTTCTTCTAAAACCCTGTTGGTAATTAAATTTTTGAGTTTTGTTCGAACAAAAGCCCCGCCTTTTCCAGGTTTTACATGCTGAAATTCTACCACAACCCAAGGCTCATTGTTCCATAAAATCTTGGTTGATCCACGTTTAAAATCTGAAGTTGAAATCACGGGTCTATCCTCCCAATACGCTTATTTTTTTACTTTTATTTACAGCAATTTTTTAGAAAAAGTTTAACTCTAAGAAAAACACTTAGGCTAGGCACAATTTTATGCCTAACTTAAGTGTAAAATAGACTTAAAAAAAAGCAACTGCTAAGATAAAAAGACTATCGTTGAGAGCTCAACCTATCTTCTAACTTATCTATTCTTCGGCTCAAGCTATCAATCCTATCTTGCAATCTCAATAAATCATTTCTAACTAACTCTTTTAGATTATCTAAATCCCTCCATGTAACAGTTGTAGTTGCTGCAGCAGGTTGGGATGGTCTTGTCATAGCACTCGCCATAACACCGCCCATCATCCCACCAAACATACCGCCAACAGCAGCACCTCCGCCTCCTCTTGCATGCACATTAGAAAAAATTACACCTATAAAGGCTAAAGCTAATAATAACTTCTTCATTAGATCTCCTATTCCAAAATTATTTCTTATTATTTTTCATCTTAAACACCATAACACCAAGACCAATAACCGATAAAAATAAAAGTACCAATACAATAATTAATATATTCATTGTAAAGCTACTTCTTTGTTCACGCACCTCTTGACGTATTTGTTCTACTTTTTCTCTTTCGTATTCTCTTCTTAAATCTTCTGTCTCTTCTCGAGCTTGACGAGCTTCGCTTTTAGCTCCACGATCTCTAGTCATTGCACCAGAGATCACTCCGCCCATCATCCCACCCAACATACCACCGGCAAAAGATTCACCTCCTCTTCCTGCTTGAATCATCATTGTTGTATTAGGTAGTAACAAAGATAGTATTAAAAAAAAACTAAATAATTTTTTTTTCATAAACCCTCCTTAAAAATTCAACCAATACTTCTTTTAGTTCTATTTAATATCTTTTAAATTGCAGAAAGATATTGTTTCTAACGTCGTCACCCTGAACTTGTTTCAGGATGACAACTCAATTTATCACAACAAACACAAAATATTTCAAATTTTCGAACTCGCGCTATATTAATAAAAAAACATAACCCTAAAATAATAGTGGCAAAACCACATACAATTAGTCAATAAATCACGGTTTAGCCAACAAATTAAGCGGAGAGCAAATGAAAAACCATATCTTTGAACTAATAGAAGAAGAAAAAAGACGAGAAGAAAACACCATTAATCTGATTGCTTCAGAAAACTACGCTCCACCTCAAGTTTTGCAAGCAACTGGATCGATCTTAACCAACAAATACGCAGAAGGCTATCCAAATGCTCGATATTATGGCGGATGCGAAATTATAGATAAAGTTGAAAACTATGCAATCAAGCAAGGCAAAAAACTTTTTCAAACTGCTCACATCAACGTTCAGCCCCATTCTGGTTCAAGTGCAAACATGGCTGTTTATCTAAGCCACCTGCAATGCGGAGATACTGTTTTGGCAATGTCTTTAAAATCAGGTGGACATTTAACTCATGGGCACAAAATAAATTTTTCTGGCAAAATTTTTAACTTCGTTCCTTATGATGTAAGCCCAGAAACAGAAATGCTTGATTATGATGAAATAGATCTTTTGGCAAAACAACACCAACCAAAAATGATTGTTGCGGGAGCCAGCGCTTATTCACGAACAATAGATTTTGCAAAAATTTATGATATTGCAAAAAACAATAACTGTTTGCTCTTTGTTGATATGGCACACATAGCAGGCCTTGTTGCAGCAGACCAACACCCTAGCCCTATTCCATTCGCCGATTTTGTAAGCAGCACCACACACAAAACTTTACGTGGACCACGCGGTGGTTTTATTTGCAGCAAAGCAGAATTCGGACAAAAAATAGACCGTGCTGTAATGCCTGGATCTCAAGGCGGACCATTAATGCACGTTATTGCGGCCAAAGCAATTGCATTTGAAAACGCACAGTCTAAAGATTTTAAAACTTATCAAAAACAAGTTGTTAAAAATTCAAAAGCAATGTGCAAAGCATTTCAAGACCTTGGATATAGAATTGTATCAAACGGAACAGATAATCACCTCTTTTTAATTGATGTAAAAGCAAAAGGCTTAACTGGAAAAACAGTAGAAGAAACCCTACAAAAATGCAGCATCGTTTTAAATAGAAACTCTATTCCTTTTGATACAGAATCTCCTCTAGTTACAAGCGGTATTAGAATTGGAACACCAGCAGTTACAACAAGGGGCTTTAAAGAACAAGAAGTTACATTAGTTGCACATTGGATTGATGAGGCAATAAAAAACAGGGAAAATGACGATTTTTTAAAAAAGCTTAAAATAGAGGTTGATAAATTGTGCGCAAAATTTGTGATTTATAAGAATAGTAATTTTACTTTATAAGAAACAATTATTTTAGTATGATCTTTCTTTGACGTTAACTTGATGAATTAAGAGTGTTTGAATTATGGGATATTTTAACTTATTAAAATTGACGACTATGATTAACCAAGTCGTCATCCCAGACTTGATCCATAACTATTCGAAGAGGTTATGACATTTGCATTAGCAAACCATTACAATTTGGTCGTCATCCCGGCCTACGAGCCGGGATCCAGATATTTAATACATCCTATTAATTATATTCTTAAAAATAGAGAATTTAATAATATCTGGATCCTGAAACAAGTTCAGGATGACCACTTGCAGGCAACATTATACTATTTATGCAAAAGTTTCTTTTTGTTTGTAAAAAAATACTTCGAACAGTTACGAGTCAAGCCCGGTATAACAACTAATAGGCAATACCACACCACATATATAAAAATATCCTATATATTATTAATATCATAAAAAGCTTAGTAATATATGAATACACTAAACAGAGTTTTAACCTATACAAAAAGATACTGGAAGCATTTGCTCCTATCAGGTGCTACAGCATCCCTTTATGGCCTTTTTTCTGCAGCACCAACCTATGTTATAAAACACACGGTTGATGAGATTTTTGTAAACAAATACAATAATCTTTTAATTCCATTCATCATAGGCTTTGTTGTTCTTTTTGCACTAAAAGGTATCTTTATGTACCTTTCTAACTATTACATGAACTGGGTTGGAAACAAAGTAATAAATGACATAAGAAACAATCTTTTCGAAAAAGTTATTTATTTTCCAATCTCATTTTTCCAGAAAAAAACAACCGGGCAATTGATGTCCCATTTTTTAAATGACATTCAAATGATTCAAAACGCATCTTCTAATGCTGTAAAAAATGGAATGCGTTCTTTTTTTGAAGCTATTTTTTTAATTGGTGTAGCATTTACACAAAATTGGAAATTAGCTCTTTTAATGATGTTTGTTGGCCCTGCAATTGGAATAACTATTTCAAAAATGGGTAAAGCTATCAAAAGTGCATCTGTTTCTATTCAAAACAGCATGGGAAATATCAGTGCCATGCTTCAAGAAGTATTTGTTGGCGTTCGCGAAGTAAAGGCTTTTACAGGTGAACAAATAGAAACAAAAAGATTTCGTAAAAATTTAAATAATTGTTTTTCTTCAATCATGCGCAATGTTCATGTTGAATCTTTAGCTCCTGCATGTATAGAAACAATTGCCATGCTTGGAAGCAGTGTTGTTTTTTATGTCGCAGCACAACAAATTATGAATGGTACAATAACAGCAGGACAACTTACCGCATTTTTTGCTTCAATTCTTCTTTCGTATCAACCACTAAAAAGATTAATCAACGTTTATTCCGAAGTCCAATACGGACTTGCAGCAGCAGATAGAGTTTTTGAATTAATGGATAAAGTTTATCCTGCAACCCAAAGAAACAATGTTGAAAGTCCAAAAACAATAAATTCAACAAACACAAACAATGAAATAAAATTCGAAGGAGTCTGGTTTAAATACAATGAAAACACACATGTTTTTCAAGACGTAAATTTGAATATAAAAAGAAACGAAAGTATTGGAATCATCGGCCCTTCAGGTTCAGGCAAATGTACTTTTTGTGATCTTTTGCTAGGTTTTATTGTTTCAGATGTTGGTAAAATTTTTATAGGTAACAACGATATAACACAAATGCCACTTAATAGCTTACGCAGCAAAATTGGATATGTTGGCCAAAAAACCTTTTTATTTAATGATACAATTTTAGCAAACGTAACCTACTCACAAAAAAACAAAACCAAACAAGATGTAATTGCCGCATGTAAATCTGCACATGCAGATGAGTTTATTCAAAAGTTGCCCGAAAAATATCATACTTGTGTTGGAGAAAATGGAAACAAACTTTCTGGAGGACAAAAACAACGAATAACAATTGCAAGAGCTCTATTAAAAGATCCCGAAATTTTAATCTTTGACGAAGCAACATCTTCTTTAGATCAAGAATCTGAAAACATGATTCGCTTAACTTTAGAAGAAATAAAAAAGACAAAAACAATTATTGTTGTATCACACAGATTATCATTTATAGAAAAAATGGATTGCATTTTTGTTGTTGAAAACAAAGGAATAAAGGAAATTTCAAAAGGTTTGATTCAAAAACAAATTAATGGAAAAAGCATCTTTTCAGAGATTTAAAAAAAGTTAAACAATATCTCTGGATCCTGAACTTGTTTCAGGATCCAGAGATATTGAAAATTCCAATAAAAATCAAATAATATATTGAATAACTAAATTTCTGGATCCCAAACTAAATTTGGGATGACAACCACACAATAACATGCTTTTTATTTTTATTCAAAACCCTAATCGCTTAAACACCTTCTTAAAAACATTCACGTTCCCTCTCCTCAAAACCTCGGGATTATCTGCAACAACGTTTTCATGTATTTTTTGAAATTTTTCACCTGTATTAAATGGATCTTGATACTTTTTAAAAACAACTAATCCAATATTATGTTTCTTTTTATCGTAAAAAATCCCATCCCATTTTTTAAAATAATTTGAATTATCTTGTTTCTGTTTTTTATGATTCGACTTAACAACAGCAACATTTGCATGTGGATAATGCTCGATATAAGAATTCTCACCTTCAATTACTTCATACCCTTTTTGCCAAATTTTTAAACAAAGATCTCCATCTCCGTTATAAAAAAAATAGGTATCTTCATCTATATAATCAACATCTTTTAATGCCTGATTCAAATAAAGTCCATGATTCACATACAACTTTTCACCAAGAGTATAACCTACATGATATTTTTCCTGGCAAGACCAATCCCTAAAGAAAAAAGCTATCGCTCCAACTTTTCGCCCAGAATTCAATTCTTTTTCGAACAATTCACATCCATTTTTTATAGCACCAGGAACAACGATGCAATCATCACTTAGCATGCAAACATATTTGCCTTGAGCACACTTAAAACCAAGATTCATAAAATATCCCCAACTCCTACGCTCAATCTTTTTGCCTTGCCACTCTCCTCGATTATGCTGAACAATTGTAATGATATCTTTTTGTTCCATTAACCAATCAAGAGTTCCATCATCAGAACCACCATCAACAACAAAAATTTCGTGTGCTCTATTTTTTAATTCCTGGCGAACAGAATTAATTGTTAATTTTAAAAATTCAAGCCTATTATAAGTTCCCAAAACTACTGAAATTAAAGGATTATTTTCTGTTTTTTTTGTAAATACTTTTTTAAAATTCATACTTTTTCCTCTTTATTTTTTCAAAAAAGAGTATAGCATTAAATAGAAATTTTGTTTTTTTACCATCTTTAAAGCCCACAAATGTGGGCTTAGGTTTTTAGCCTCGGGTTTCAACCCGTGGTAAATGTACACCCCCAAGCTATCCAAGCCCATTTTAATGGGCGACACATTTTTAAAAGCAGGAGCCTGTGATGAAGAACAATCTCCTTTCCATAGTTATTCCCATGTTCAACGAAGAAGGTAACATCAAACCTTTATACCAAGAATTACTATCTGTTTTATCATCATTAAAACATTTTAAAACATTCGAAATTATTGCTGTAAACGATGGAAGTTCAGACAATACCCTTACCATACTAAAACAACTTGCAGCTAAAGATTCACGTATAAAAGTTATATCTTTTATGCGAAACTTTGGGCACGAACAAGCTACATACGCAGGAATTCATAACGCAACAGGTGAAGCTGTTGTATTAATTGATGCCGACCGTCAAGACCCTCCAGAATTAATCTTAGAATTTGAAAAAGAATACCTAAACGGATATCACATTGTTTATGGCCAGCGCTCAAAACGATTAAATGAGAGCTGGTTTAAAAAGTTTACATCAAAATGTTTTTATCCCATATTTAAAAAACTTACTGGCATCGATATGCCTAGAAATGTTGGTGATTTTTGCTTAATGAGTAGAAAAACAGTTGATTGTTTTAAACAACTACCCGAACGAACTCTTTTTGTAAGAGGCATGATTTATTGGACAGGATTGCCTAAAAAAGCCGTTCAATTTATTCGAAGAAGCCGTGGAGCAGGAACATCAAAATATAACTACAGCAAACTTACAATTTTTGCTTTAGAAAATATTATCTCCTTTTCAACTGTTCCAATTTACACAATCATGTTTTTATCTTTAGGGACAATTGCATTGTGCGGTGCTGGAATATTTATTGCCCTTTTCATGAGGCTCTTAGGCCGTGTTGTTTTAACCGGTTGGACATCTTTAATTATCAGCATGCTATTTTTATCCGCATCTACATTGTTTTGCTTAAGCCTTCTAGGACTTTATATTGGTAAAATTTTTCAGGAAATAAAACAACGTCCAATATTTTTGATTGATGAAAAAATAAATTTTGAAGAAAGTTCTGATTTTGCAATTTTTTCACAACACAAAGCCAAACAACCTCAACAAACCATTTGATTAAGAGGTTTTTGTTCAATACTTATTTTCATGTTTCGCATCTCTTCTTCTAATAAAAGATCCAATACTTCAAAAAAAGACAAATTATAATGCCACCCCACAATTTCACGAATTTTAGAATTATCCCCCAACGTTTGCTCAATATCCACAGGACGAAATAAATTTTGATCTACAACAATCTTTTTTCTATCAAGCCCTAACTTATCAAAAACATAATAAATTATTTCTCGCAAAGAAATTGAACTCCCTGAGCTAATAATAAAATCATCCGGCTGCTCGTGCTGCAACATCATCCACATAGCTTTTACATATTCAGGCGCAAAACCAAAATCACGTTTTATATCGATATTACCAACATACAAACAATCTCTTTTTCCAGCCTTTATTTCCAAGGCCTGTCGAATAACTTTTTTAATAAAAAAATCTTTTCCTCGCAAAAAAGATTCGTGATGAAACAAAATCCCACAACAAGCAAATAACTTAAATGTTTGCCTATAATTTTTTACTATTTGATGAGCGGCAACTTTAGATACAGAATAGGGATTTAAAGGATTAAATAACGTGTTTTCATTAGCTGGCAAATTTTCAACTCGCCCAAACATTTCACAAGAAGACGCTTGAAATAATTTAATTTTTTTGTTTGTTGTTCTTATTGCTTCTAATAAATTAACAACAGACATAATATTAAAATTATAGGTCTCTTGGGGACAATCAAAAGAAAGCTTTACAGAACTTTGGGCTGCAAAATTATAAATCTCATCTAGCTTATATTTTAAAATTGTACTTTTAACTTGCTCCAAATTCAACAAATCACACTCTTCTAAAACTATCTGATCCTTTATTCCCAAGTATTCTAAGTTTTCTAATGATTCACAAGACCTTATAAACCCAACAATTTTATATTTTTTTTCCAACAAAAACTTACTTAAATAAGATCCGTCTTGACCAGAAATACCTGTTATTAAAACTACTTTTTTCATAAAATACTTTTATAAACCAAACTTGTTTTTTCTGCCGTTTTTTCCCAAGAAAAATCTTTTGCTCTAGTAAAACCTTTTTTAATCATTAATTTTCTCAAATTCTGATCATAAATAACTTTTTCTACCGCCAATAATATAGAGTCTTTATTTTTAGGATCAAAATAAATTGCTGCATCTTGAGCTATTTCGGGAAAGGAACTTGCATCACTGATAATAGCAGGACAATTACAATTAAAAGCTTCTAAAATAGGAATACCAAAACCTTCATATTCTGATGGGAAAATAAAAGCCAAAGCTTTTTTATATAGATAGACTAATACTTCATCATCAACCTTAAAATGTAAAACTTGGTTTTCAATTCCATGTTTTTGTAAAAATGATAGCTCTTCCAAATTAAAATTACTTCCCCCAGCGCAAACAACATTCAATTCTCTATCTTTTTTCAACAATGGAACAATTGAATCTATAAAAAAATTAAATTTTTTATAGATTCCTCTACTTCCTACAAACAAAATATATTTAGGGGGAACCTTTATCTCTTTAAATTTGCTAGAACTAAGAGAATTAGCTAAATGCACAACCTCTATTCTTTCTTTATCAATCCCATATGTTTTTATAATATCTTTTTTGGTGTTTTCAGAAATAGCAATAATCTTTGCTGCTTTTTGTGCTAATTTTCTTTTGTTAATTATCACACTATCTTCTGCTTTAAAAAATTTACCACAATAAATTTCGTGAATCATATCATATATAGTAAAAACAAAGGGCTTATTTGCTAAATAATTTAAGAAATACGAATCATAATAAGTTGGATGAAATATATCAAACTTTTGTTGTTTTAAATCTCTAATACTTATTGTTTTGTTAAACCTTTTTAAAAAGTTTAAAATTCTATCCCTACCCTTAAAACTTTTATTTTTTAAAAAATTTAAATATTTTAAATTCGTATCTTCAAGATAATGATTATCAGAATAAATTAATGATACCTTAAAATCTAAAATATCCTTTTTTTCAAAGTTTTTTATAAGTTCCGCAAAATACCTTGAAACACCCCCATAAATTTGATCTGTAAATATTTGATGATCATAAAGTATTTTCATTAACTCTCTTACCTGATATTGATTCTTTTATAAACTCATGATCTTTGCAAGAAAGACTACTCATTCTTTTATTTACATAATTAAAAAGCCATTTTTTACTATGATGTAAAATTTTATTAAAAACATAAGCATTAAGATTCTTTTTTGTAAACAAATGCAAACCACCCCAAGAATAAATATTTAAACCATATTTTTTTGCTATAAACTTTAATGTTTTTGAACTATAAAACGAAATATGCTGTCCTGTCTCAAAACAATAGTACCACCATTTACCTGGTGCAGGAATTGGATCAGGTAATACCCCTGTTGAAAAAAGTATATTTGATGAAATCTTAAAAAGAGATTCTAACTCTAATTTTGGATTTACAAAATGTTCAAAGCATTCAAATGCAGTCACCAATTCAATTTTTTGATCTTTTTTATATTCAAAACCATCTGCAAAAATATTTTGTGCATAAAAATCATCCCAATAAAAATCAAAACCTATATCCCTCATCATGCGAGTAAAAACACCATGTCCACCACCAAAATCTAAGAACCTACCATTCCTGTTAAACAAAAAATAAATTAATACCGATGTTAGTTTAGAAAAAGAAATATTACGTTCAATCGCTCCAGTATCCAAAGAACTAATAGCTTGCGTATAAGCTTCATCTAACCAAAAAGGTTCCTCTGTCTGCAAAAAACCACAAACAGGGCAATTAAAGTATTTTATATTGTATTTACCTAATATCTTTGCTGTAAAAATTTCTTTTGAATCATTATTACAAATTTTACATTTCATATTTTATCTTTTACCAAACTTAACAATAGCACCTTCAATAAAATTCGTCATATCTAACGTAAATTTCTTACGCGAATAATTGTATAAAGCATATTCCTGACACTTTAATATTTGTTCAACAAGGCTTTTTTTATTCATTTCATAAGCATCCAAAACAGCCTTTTCAATTTCATCTAATGAACATTGATTTAAATAAATACCACAACCCTCAGGTAAAGTAATACCTGTGTTTTTGCTTATAATAGGATAAAGCCCCAAATGTAAACAAGTTGCAACAGAAGGAGAAATTCCTTCACTACAAGATGGAGCAATAAAACAAAAAACATTCTTTATTATTTTTTTAAATTTTTCACAATTAGGAGCAAGGTAACCATGATACTTTATATTCGGTAAGTTTCTAAGCTCACGCCTAAAAGCATTAAAAAAATCTTTTTCTTTATCAACGGCACCAACAACATGCAAAATCAAATTTCTATTTTTCGCAAAAACCTCTAAAACTAAATCTAAACCCTTATGAACTGCGCCACTTCCAAAAAGCCACAAAAACTCTTTTTTTCTTATATCAATATCTTGTTTTATCTCAATACTATCTAATACTGAAGCCGACACTGTCACTTTATTTATTTTTTCTTTATACAATTTAGGAAAAGTTTCTAACGTTACA
>CAZFDQ010000207.1:0-1694 GCA_964518205.1 uncultured Pseudomonadota bacterium
TTTTTATATTGCGGCATATTCTACGGTTGCTGTGTTCTAGGTTGATTAAATTTGTACTTGCACCAAGAGTGGCACCAACAATAACACTGGGCAAGTAAGAAATTCCTAATCCAAAAATAAATAATCCTGATGCCAATCCAGCAATACCTAAGGGGCTTAAAATTCTTTTGGATCTTAATCTTTTTACAACTTTTTTGTTGTAGATCCGGGAAATCTTTACAGATCAAAACAATTGGATGCCAATACTTTGAGATATTATCTTAGAAAATATGGAATTAAAACCATTGTCAATTTGAGAGGTGAGAATCCTGGGCAAAGTTGGTATGAAGATGAAAAAAGAGTTGCTCAAGAAGAAGGGGTGTTATTTTACAGCATTGCAATGAGTGCTGTTAGAATGACTACCAAGCAAGAGCTTGCTCAATTACTAAATATTTATGCAAATGCACCAAGGCCAATTTATATCCACTGCCAAGGTGGAGCAGATAGAACTGGAGAAGCTGCTGCTATTTGGGCCATTGACCAAATGGGTCAAAACAACAGTGAAGCATTAAATCAGCTTGGTTTGCAGTACGGCCATAGAAAATACAAAAATGGTGCAAAAGATCTCTTAATTCAAAATTGGCAGGGCCGTGAGTGGGCATTAAATCGGTATGATCCAGAGCTTCTTGTGATTGAATCTCTAGCTGGTTAATTTATGCAGTTAAGGATCTTGTTGAAGGTGCAGTTGTAGGCAATGTTAAGCCTGCGCGATAATTAATGTTATCTTTATAAAAAATTCCATTTGATGTTAATCTATTGCCTAAATGTGTTGAAATAGGGCTTTTAAAAAACACTATTGGAATTTTTGTGGACAACAAGTTAAGAATAAATGTCCACTGAGCAATAGCGTCTTCAACTGTTGTTGCATCAACCCAAGAAGACATTATTGAGATATCTTTCCAGCATGTTGCTTCACCATTTAGGGTAAGGCAAATTTTTCCTTTTTTTGTACGTGTAATACTCGTCGTTATTATATTGTTTTTTATTGCTAGGTATACAGAATTCAACCAAAGCAACATTTTTTTTTCTTTTATAAATTGTTCAACTTTTGTATTTTTATTTGGATTTATTGAATTTTTGCATTCAATTACAAAATTTTGAGTTATTACGTCGTATTCAGTTGTGCGCATTTCAATTATATTATCATCAAGATATATATTGGCTTTGTCTCCTAGAATTGCAATATCTAAGCTAAAACCAATTATAGGTTCATATATCTGAGCGAGCAGAGCGCTTTCCATTTCAAAATATTTTCCGCTATTTGGTGAATTTAAAGTATAAGCAAATCCAGGATAACCTGAAACGAAGTTTTTTATTGCCAGAAGCTCTATTTCTTCATTTGACAGAGCAAAAAGAATTTTTGTGAATAATACCAGGATGAAAAATAATGTACTATGATGTCGCCTAAATAGTCTCCCCGTGTTCATAGAATCCTCCCCCCGTTAATTTATTGTGAATTTTACATGATGATTACATGTTGATTTCTCCTATAGTTTTATTTGGTTAATAAGATTTTATTTCTAATTAAAGAATAGTTTATTTGAGGGGTATTTTTCAAGATATTTGGTTTTGGGGCATATTTTGTTGTTGGAATTGGGGGGGGCAAATCAATCTATCAACAAATTTCTTATATCATTTATAGGTGTTGCAACACG
>CAZFDQ010000208.1:0-7996 GCA_964518205.1 uncultured Pseudomonadota bacterium
TTTTTTCTTCTTTTTTCTTACCACAACCTGGCAAAATCAAAGCTAGTGCCAAAAATAATATTGGTAATTTTTTTATTGTGACCATCTAACCTCTCCTTCTATTTGAATAAAAAAGAAATACTTAGAAACTCTTACAAAACAAAACATTAACACAAATTCTTTAAATTTCCTACTAATTATTACTAATATTGTTTATAATTAAATTTATAGAACTTGCAAATAAAGCAATTTCTTTTTAAAAATTTAAAACTTTTAAACGGTATCATAACGGAGTATACATTGAAAAAAATTTTAATAAACAAAAATGTTTGGCAAACAAGAGTAGCTGTCTTACATAAAGACCAACTCCAAGATATTTATTTTGATACTCACACTAAACAAGATCTTGAACGATGCTTTTTTAAAGGAAAAGTATCCAAGGTATTACCTGGAATTCAGACAGCCTTTGTTGATATTGGTCAAAAAAAGGCTGGTTTTTTGCATATTTCAGAAATAGATCGAGCATTAGCTGTTGAAAAAACTGCAGAATTTTTGCAAGTTGATGAGACAAAAGAACAAGCAAGTCTAAATCGTAAAATAAAGAGTGCTATAAGTATTGAAAAAATATTTTCTCCTGGGGATGAAATACTTGTTCAAGTTATTAAGGAGCCTGTTTACGAAAAAGGAGCAAAACTTACAACATGTTTTACCCTTCCTGGAAAGTTTGTTGTTTTGATGCCTAATATTCCACAAATAGGTATTTCAAAAAAAATTGAGGATAAAAACGAAAGAAATCGGTTAAGAGAGATCCTGATTAAAAATCTTCCTAAAAAAATGGGTGCCATAATCAGAACAACAGCAGAAGGGCGCTCCACCAAAGATATCAAAAAGGATTTTGCTTTCTTAATATCTGTTTGGAATTCCATTCAGAAAAAATTTAAACGTGCTAAATTTGGAGAAAAAATCTTTGAAGATCTTCCATTAGCAATAAGAGCAGTCAGGGACCACCTGGATGAAGATGTAAAAGCCGTAATAACAGACAACGCACAAGACAAAGCTGCTATTTATAAATTTGTAAAAAGCTTTACTCCAGAATTAGCAAACAAAATCCAACTTCATAAAGGCCCCCCAGGTCTTTTTGACCGTTTTGACATAGATAAACAAATAGAAAAAGCCCTAGAAAAAAAAGTTGAATTAAAATCCGGCGGATCTTTGATAATTGAAACAACAGAAGCGATGACCGTTGTCGATGTTAATACGGGAAAATTTACAAGCGCAGGCAGCCTTGAAGAAACAATTTTAAAAACAAATTTAGAAGCAGCAGAAGAAATTGTAAGACAATTGAGGCTAAGAAACATTGGAGGTTTGATTGTAATAGACTTTATAGATATGGCCAATGCCACAAATCGTCAAAAAGTAACACGCTTTTTAGAAAAGACCTTAAAGGAGCGTGATAAATATCAATCTGTGATATTAAAAATTTCTGAATTTGGCTTAGTTCAAATGACACGAAAAAGATCGGGTAAACCTTTAATACAACAGTTAACAAATATTTGCCCAACATGTCATTCCTATGGTTTTATAAAATCTGATGCTACAATTAGCTACGAAGTTTTACGCGATTTTAAAAATGAAATTATTAGAAAAAATATTAAGAGTTCAATAATATTACTGGTATCAAATAGAGTATTTAATTATCTCGTTCATAATGAATACCAATCACTTTTAAATCTTGAAAAACAAATAGAATGTAAGATTATTTTAGAAAGTGATGAAAAATTACATAGAACTCAATTTAAAATTGAAAAAGTAAAATAAGGTTTCAACATGGCAGAAAAAATTAAAACAATACTCAATAAATATCCAGAATACGAAGCAGCCATAGGCATGGAAATCCATGTTCAATTAAAAACAAATTCTAAAATATTTTGTTCTTGCAAAAATCAATTTGGAGATGAACCAAACAAAAATATTTGCCAAATATGTGCAGGATACCCAGGAGTACTACCTGTTTTAAATAAAAAAGTTGTGGACTATGCAATAATGGCAGGAATTGCAACAAATTGCCATATCTCAGAAATCTCAAAATTTGATAGAAAACATTATTCTTATCCTGATCTTCCTAAAAATTATCAAATTACACAGGGAGATCTTCCAATTTGTACCGAGGGATATATTACAATTGAACTTCCTGATGGAATAGAAAAAAAAATTAAATTAACACGAATTCATATAGAAGAAGATGCCGGCAAAAATATTCATACACAAACAGGTGAGAGTTATATTGACTTAAACAGAGCTGGAACACCTCTTCTTGAAATTGTAAGTTATCCAGATCTTTCAAATGCATATGAGACAAAAGCATACTTAACCCACCTAAAAACCATTGTTCAATATCTCGGCATTAGTGATGCTGACATGGAAAAGGGTTCATTTCGTGGTGATGTTAATATTTCTGTAAAGAAAAAAACCGATTTAAACTTGGGCACAAAAGTTGAACTAAAAAATATAAACTCATTCAAATTTATTACACAAGCAATTGAATACGAAATTGAACGTCAAATAAATGCAATAGAAAGCGGCGAAAAAATAATACAAGAAACTAGAACATGGGATTCAAAAAATCATATCTCTATTCATATGCGCTCAAAAGAGGAATCTATGGACTATAGATATGTCCGCGAGCCAGATCTTCCATTAATTATTGTTAATCAAGAGTGGATGAAAAAAATAAAAAAACAAATGCCAGAACTTCCACACGAAAAACTTATAAGATTTCAAAAAGAGTATGGTCTGTCTACATATGAAACTGAAATATTGGTAAGCGAAGTTGAGCTTGCAAATTTCTTTGAACAAACTGCACAAAAATCTAATAATCCAAAGCAAACTGCAAACTGGATGCTAAGAAATCTTCTTGCATACTTAAAAGAACATAAATTAAATTTATCTAAATCCGAAATAACTCCTGAACTTTTTGCTGAACTTATCAGCGCCATTGATAAAGGAACAATTAATAGTAAAGTTGCTCAAGATGTGTTTTTGGAAATGGCAGAAACAAAAAAATCACCTTCCAAAATTATTAAAGAAAAAGGTTTACAGCAAATAGAATCTGTTGAAGAATTAGAAAAAATTATTCTTAAAATTATAAAAGATAATCCTGAAACATTAGAAAAATATTTAGCAGGAAGAGACCGCTTATTCCAATTCTTTGTAGGTCAAGCAATGAAGGCAACAAAGGGCAAGGGTAATCCTAAAATTATTCAAGAGTTGCTAAAAAAACACTTAAAAAAATGATCTTAAATGCTATACACAGCAACATGTAAATTATCATCCAATATTGCAAATTTATAACAATCTGGAGATATGCTTGCTTGAAAATTGCTCCAACAAACTAAATCAGGAAAATTCTCTTGCTTTATACATTGCCCACAATCTAAATCCCACACTCTAACGTGTGCAAAAGGAACCGTCTTGCGGTCTAAATCATTTCTAAAAATTACTACTACTCTATTCCTTGAAATATTCATTTTTCCAAAGACGCCACTTAAAAACTCTTCTTCTCTATCTTTTAACATCATTATTTCTTTAGTTTCTATATCAAACAAAATAATTTCATTATATGAAGGACAATCAAAATCATCAAAGACATTTAACAATATTTTTTTTCCGTCAGCAGACACATCCAATATTCTTGTTCCATAATCAAAACGAGGAGTAAAAACATTTGTATTAACTATTCCATCTTCAAAGAGTTCTAACCAAGTCCCCCCCATAAAATGTACCGCTTTCTGCATTAAAATAGTCCCTTTATGCCCTCCCAAAAATCTTTCTGCAAAAATTTCTGTTCCAATATCTTCTTTCAAAACTACAGGTCCAAACTTATCATATAAAGTTAAACTGTAATCCTCATACAAGCAAGATCTGGAAGAAACAACGATGGCTCCATTATCAGAAAACATATCAGAAGAAACTAAATCATGTTCATAACTAAATTGAGAAAGACAAAAAACCATCTCAGACCTAAGATCAACCAAATAAACAGAAGAAAGATCCTGTGTAAGACTATAATTAAAAAGAATCTTAGTTGAATCCGGAGAAAAAACCAAAGCAGAAATAGCTTTACAATCTTGTTCCAAAAAATAATCCGCTCTTTCAAAAGAATTAGAAGATACTATAAATTCAACAACTTTTTCACCATCTTTAATAGGAGTAATTAAGTATTTTTTTCTTATCTCTTTAATGTTTACATTGTCATAATAAGATACATCATAAATCAATATTTCCGAGTTTTTTGTACCAAAAGCAACCAATCTTTTATTCCTAGATATACTAACAGAACACAAGTCAACCCCTTGATAAATATGTTCTAACTCTACTCCCATATAATTAAATAAATTAGGACCAGCCAAAATCAATTCACCATCAGAAGAAAAGGCTATTAAATTTGCTTTATTTGCATTACAAAAATTAAAAAATAAACAAAACAAAACAACAAAAATGTATCGTAATAATTTAAACATAATTTAAATATCTCTTCTATTCAAACAATATCAATTCTATACTTTGGTTTTATTTCTTTTTTGCTATCGTTTTTATTTTTATCTTCTTTTTTAAGCTCTTTAAATTCATCTAATAATTTAGATCTTTTAAAAAAGAATTTTTCTGCCAACTCATCTTCTTCTTGTACAACCTTTTTAATATCTAACACCATTAATCTTTTATCTTCTGCCTTAATAGTTAAAAAACCATTTTTTCTACTTTCTTTAACTTGCTTTCTAAAGTCTTTTAAAGTTTTAACTTCTTTGCCATTAACTTCTTGCAAAATGTCTGTATATCCCATAACACGAGCTTGTTTTGTTTGTGAGTCAGGAAAAATATGTGCTAAAATTAGTTTCGGTTCATACTGATTTTCACGCTTTCCATATTTTACAAGATATAAATCATCTTCTTTCATAACATCAAGATGATTTAAAGATAACTCCATTACAGTCATGCCTCCAAGAATTTCATAGTCTATTTTTTCATATGGATAATACCATCTTCTGATTGGTAATTCATCTCGCAATTCAAATTTAAAGTTAAATTCTTTTTTTTCTCCATTTCTGTATATAACTAAATTAACATCTTGATTAACTTCAAAACGATTCAAAAAATCAAAAATAGAAACTTTATCTTCACTCCAATCAACTGTAGTTTCTCCATAAATATCTAATCTATTTCCATTAATTTCATAAATCATATCACCTGATTGAACGCCAATTTCTTCGAATAAAGTATCTTTAAAAACACGAGAAATATAAAGTCCTCCTGGTTGCGGATTATTTAAAAACTTAACCATATCCTGACTACCATAATTAAATTCCGCACCCAACAAAGGTTTTCTTAAAAGCTTTATACTTTTTAAATCTTCAATTACATTTTTTACATCATTGATAGGAATTATATATCCTATACTCTCTGCTTTTTTCATTCCTGTGGTATTTATTCCTATAACTTCTCCATCAATATTCAAGGATGCCCCTCCTGAATTTCCAGGATTTAACGCTGCTGTAATTTGGATATAAGATTCTCCCCAAACTCTTTCTCTTCCACTAACAATTCCTTGTGTTGCTTTTATTTTCTCTTGTCCAAATGGATATCCTAAAGCCAAAATTTCTTGTGTTCTCAAAATTTTATCCGAATTTCCCAATTTCAAATATGGAATATGGCCAAGCTTTTCTTTTATTTTATTAAATGATTCTTGTGTTAATTTTAAAAGGGACAAATCTCTATCTGGATTTATACCAACAACAACCACATCAAATCGTTGTTTACCTAAAGATGGAATTTGTATTTTTACACCAATAGCTTTGTCAACAACATGAAAATTAGAAACTAGATATCCTTGCTCATCAATAAAAAAGCCTGAACCATAAGAACGATAGGTATTTGGAGATTTATAAGGTTCTATCCAGTTAAATTCAGTATTTTCAACAAAAAGTTGTACCACGGTATCTTGAGCTTGCTTTTGAACTTTTCGCCAAATATGGCCGTTAGGCACAATAGTTGAAGTTGTTGTTAAATCAAATTCAAATTGTTCTGTATCAAATTCAAATTTACAATTAAGAGATGAGACTAAAAAAAGAGAACTTAAAAAAACTAGAAACGCATACTTCATAAAACCCTCCTTAAATTTTTAATTCACATTGAAAAATACACGAAAGGAATACAATAGGGCAACGATTTGAATCATTGCCCTATAAAAAATCAAAGTAATAGCCTTTCGACATGAAACATTTATAGCTATCTATCCCGATTTCTAATTTTTATCAACGCATTTTCAAAATGTTTTAAACCAACACACTGTGCATTCTCTCTTACAGCAAACATTGTAGCTTCATTTACCAAATTTGCCAAATCTGCCCCGCTACAACCAGCAGTTTTTTGAGCAAAATCTCTAACGGAAAAACCTTTTTCTACTCTTGGTAATTTTCCAACATAATACTGTAAAATCTCCCTTCTTCCTTGCTCATCAGGAAGATCAACACGAATAATTCTTGTAAACCGACCAGGACGCTTTAACGCTCTATCTAATGCACGTGCATTATTTGTTGCAGCAATAACAATAACAGAAGAATCACTTTCAAAACCATCCATTGCTGTTAACAATTTATTTAGAGTTTGGCGATGCCCAGAATGCGCATCAATACCACGGCTAACAGAACCAATTGCATCAATTTCATCTATAAAAACAATTGCAGGCTTTGATTTTTTTGCTTGAGAAAAAAGATCGTCTATCGCTTGTGCACCAGTGCCAACATACATCCTGTCAAAGTCTGCACCTGACTTGTAAAAAAAATTACACCCTGCTTCACTAGCAATTGCTCTTGCTAACAAAGTTTTGCCTGTACCTGGAGGGCCTTCAAGCAAAATACCTGTAGGAATTTTTGCACCAAGACGTTCAAACCTTTCAGGTTTTTTTAAGAAGTCTATAACCTCTCCAACCTCAACAACCGCATTTTTTTGGCCTATAACATCGGCAAAAGTAATTTTACCGCTAGACTCTGTTTCGACTTTTTCTCTCTTTTGAGCGCCAGAATCAACTTGAAAATCTCTAATATCCAGGCGAGTAGGATTGTTGAGAGTTGGCCTGTTATGTATTTTTTGCTGTTGTACATAACGCTGTTGACGCTCATAATCTTCCAAAAAACCTACGGCCACATTTACAGCTCCTCCAACGCCAAAACGAATCAATGCATCCTGCCAAACCTCTCGAGGCTTTACACAACTAAAACAAAAACATATACATGTAATAAGATAAATGTTTTTTAATTTAAAAGAAATCATATATCTCCCCCCGAATATATTCCACTTTTAAAACTACTTATACAAAATCTAAAATAGATAACACCCACCAATTTTGGATGTTTAAGATTACCCTATTTGCACAAAACTATCAAACCCTTAAAATATAATAAGATAGGTATAAATCTAACGTTTTTTTAATCTTTATTTATTTTAATGAATTAAGAAGCATACAAATAAAATACGCTTCCTAATTCATTTTTATTATTCTTTAATTATCTAATGTCAACAAATTCTATACCATCATCTCTTAAAATAATTAATATAGAATCATATATCCTGCTTTGAGTAGTATATGAAACATTTGATGTATGGGATTTAACAAGACAGGCTGTTTCATATATAACAAGCTCATCCTCACGATGTAACACAACTTTTAAATCAGTTATAAAATTTACATTATCTTCTTTAACTTGAACACTAAAATCACTTACTGTTTTTTCTATTTCGCCATCTAATTTATATACAACCTCATATAATGTGCGATCCTCTCTATGATCTTGAACAAAAATTTGAACACCATAACAAGGCAAAAAAGAAATAAAACAAAAAAACATAATAATAAACTTTTTCACAATATCTCCTAGAAAAATTAATTTAAAACTTTTACTCCACTTCCAATTTTACAACGAATAGTTTTTTTTATCCCTTGGCCCTTTCCTAATTTTGATTC
>CAZFDQ010000209.1:0-2743 GCA_964518205.1 uncultured Pseudomonadota bacterium
GTATCTTGAACTTGACCATCTGAAACTTTTTCATGGGACAAATGCTCAAGTTCCGACATCATTTCAGCTCTTCTTTCCAACAACTTGCTTTTTATTTTATCTAAAAACTCAGCGCGTTGCTTCATTTTTCTACCTTTCCCTTCATTCGGATTTCTTTAAAAAACCTTTTAAGGATATCAGCACACTGCATTTCTTTCAACCCCGCCTTAATAATCAAATCCTTTTTATATAACCGAACGCTATCCTTTTTTTTAAATCCAAAACCAAAAACATCTGATGTAGTCCCAAAAACTACTCCTTTAAACCGACTAAGCTGTATCAACCCCAAACACATTAAACAAGGCTCTAGAGTAACATAAAGCCAACAACCATCAAGTCTCCAGTCTCCTGTTTTTTTACATGCACTCTGAATAGCTAGAATTTCAGCATGTGCAGCCTGACACTTCTTTTTTTCAATCTGATTATGCCCCCGCCCCAAGATTTTACCCTCAGAGCTAACAACTACAGCCCCAACAGGAACCTCATTTTTTTTAAAAGCAACTTTTGCTTGTAGCAAGGCCTTTTCCATGTAAAATAAATGCCGATTTTCATTCATAATTCAAAACTCTTAACTTTTTAGTTCCAATATACTTAGAATGGTGTATAACAAAACACACCCTATTTATTCAATTAAATGCATAATAGTGTATAATATAATTGTGAGGGAAAAAATTCCACTCCTAAGATTTCATATGTTATTCCAAAGGGAGCTTCATGAAAAAAGACGAAAAAAAATTAACCAAACAACCTGCTAACTCAAAAGAATATGGTGCAAAGGAAATCAAGATACTGGAAGGGCTTGAAGCTGTACGGAAAAGGCCAGTCATGTACATTGGTTCTACTAGTGTCACAGGGTTGCATCACCTAGTATATGAAGTTATAGATAACTCTGTAGACGAAGCTCTTGCCGGCCATTGCGACCACATAAAAGTAAAATTACATATCGATGGAGCCTGTTCCATAGAAGATAATGGTCGAGGGATTCCTGTTGATATTCATCCAACAGAAAAAATTTCTGCTGCTCAAGTTGTTATGACAAAGCTTCATGCCGGCGGAAAATTTGAAAAAGAAGCATATAAATATTCTGGTGGATTACACGGTGTTGGCGTTTCTGTTGTTAATGCTCTTTCAAGTATCGTAGAATTAACAATCTGGAGGGATGGAAAAGAATATTACCAAAAATATATCAATGGCGGAAAACCCATTGATGAATTAAAAGTTATTGAATCAACCGAAAAACGTGGGACCAAAATAAAATTTTATCCTGACGCAAAAATCTTTGAAATCACTGACTTTAATTTTGAAACTCTTGCTTCTCGTTTCAGAGAATTAACATTCTTGAACAAGGGCTTAAGAATTGACATCAAAGATGAAAGAAATGAAGAAGAAAATTCATTTTATTTTGAAGGTGGAATAGCTTCTTTTATTGAACACATTAACACAAAAAAAAATCCATTATTTACTCAAATTATTGAATACAACAAAGAAGATGATGTTTATGTTTTAGATTTTGCATGCCAATATAATGACGGATACTCCGAACAAATCTTTAGTTTTGTAAACAATATTAGAACAATAGAAGGTGGAACACACGAAGCAGGATTTAGATCTGCATTAACCAAAGCTTGCAACAGATATGCACAAAAACATAATCTAATAAAAGATGGTTCCCTTTCTAGCGATGATGTTCGAGAAGGCTTTGTTGGCGTTATAAGTATCAAAGTTCCAGAACCCCAATTTGAGGGACAAACAAAAACAAAACTTGGCAACAGTGAAATTAAAGGTATCGTAGATTCTTGGCTTTATGCATTTTTGGATTCTTATTTCGAAGAAAATCCAGCTGTTGCAAAAAAAATAATTCAAAAAGCTGTGCTCGCCCAACAAGCAAGAAGTGCAGCTAAAAGAGCAAGAGAGCTTACACGAAGAAAAACGGTACTCGAAAGCGCCGTACTTCCCGGAAAACTTGCAGATTGCTCAGATACAAATCCTTCAAAGTGCGAATTATACATAGTGGAGGGGGATTCCGCAGGTGGTAGTGCAAAACAAGCTCGTGACAGATTTACACAAGCGATTCTGCCTCTTCGTGGTAAAATCATCAACGTAGAAAAAGCACGTCTTGATAAAATGCTTGCAAACAATGAAATAAAAGATCTCATTACCGCAATTGGTGCTGGAATTGGCGAACAAGAATTTAAACCTGAAAAGACTCGTTATCATAAAATTGTAATCATGACAGACGCTGACGTTGATGGTTCACATATTAGAATCTTATTGTTAACATTCTTCTTTAGGCACATGAAACCATTAATTGAAGCTGGTTATTTTTATATCGCCCAACCACCACTTTATAAAGTAAAACTTGGAAGAACAGAACGATATCTAAAAGATGATACTGAACTTAAAAAATACCTCTTTGATTGGGCACAAGAGAATACACAGCTAAAAACAAACAAACAAACTTTTGAAGATAAAGACTTAGGACAACTTCTGGACAGCTTGCTCAAATATGAAAAGGAAATAAATCAAGCAAGCACTCACATCGAAATATCTCCTGACCATTATCATGAACTTATCAATTTCTTGCACGAAAATGCTTGGGAGCTTGAAAAATACACCAACGAAGAAATACTAAATCGTTTAAAAACACATTTTACAAATTACGAAATATCAGGAATCAACGAGCCTGATATTGAAGGCGAAAAAG